>CAZAMZ010000154.1:0-2737 GCA_964486375.1 uncultured Synergistaceae bacterium
TTATTCAAAACACCCGCCCCCGATGAATTCGCGGAGGATGGAGTCGTTGGGGACGTAGTCGGCAGGGATGTAGGGGATGAATTTCAGTATGTTCAGGAGTCTCTGGGCCTCACCGAATTCCGTTGAGTCCTCCCTGACAGTCCTCAGAAGCGGTTCGGCATAGCCTTTGAGGACCGACAGTTCGTATACCAGGGCCGAGTTGAACATCTCGTCGGCGTGCTCCTGGTAGGGGAAGATGTACTTGTGGGCACCACGGATGACCGAAGGCCACTGGGCAAGGGTCGTTGATGCGCTTTTCCCCCTGTGGCGGCGGTCCCTGACGAGCCTCCTGAGGAGCCTGTTGTCGGTGGTGCTGGTGCGGTTGTGCCTGTCGAGGCTTATCCCCGTGAGGGGCGATATGTAGATGCTGAATTGGATATCGTCGGGAATGGATCTTGTGAGTTTTTTGTTCAGACCGTGTATTCCCTCGATTATCAGAACGTCGTTCCTGCCCATTTGTACCCTGGGCCCCTGTTCACGCCTCCCGGTCAGAAAATTGAAACGGGGAAGGGTGACTTCTCCCCCGTCCAGAAGGGTCTCCAGGTGCTCGTTGATCAATTCCAGGTCGAGGGCATCGAGGGATTCGAAATCGTAATTCCCTGATGGATCCCTGGGAGTCTTCTCGCGGTCGACGAAATAGTCGTCAAGGGAGACAGCGACCGGGTTGACCCCCATGGCCCTGAGGTGGATGGAAAGCCTGTCGGCAGTAGTAGTCTTGCCTGACCCTGACGGGCCGGAGATGCATACGAGGCGTGTTTTATGGCCCGCCGCGATCCTTTCGGACATGCGGTTCAGCTTCTGGCTGTGAAGGGCCTCGCTGATGAGGACCAGTTCCTTGCCTTTGCCCTCGATGACCTGGCTGTGGAGGTTCTCCATAGTCTTTACACCAAGTATCTGCAGCCAGTCCCTGTACTCGCTGAACACGTCTGCAAGTTTTTCCGCCGGAGTGAAAGGCGGAAGTTCCAGGGGGTATGCCACCGTGGGGAACCTCAGGACCATACCTTCACGGAAATGCACAAGGTCCCAGGATGAAAGGTATCCCGTGGAGGGTGCAAGGGGGCCGTAGAAGAATCCGTAAACGCCGTCACACTGGTAGAGGGGGACATAGTCCACACCGGAGAACTTGAGAAGGTTTGCAGTGTCGGGCTCGTTCTGCTGGAGGAGTATCCTTTCGGCTGAGTCTATGCTGAAGACCTCCCTTTTTATCGGGAGGTCCTTTCGCACAACGTATTCGGCCGCTTCCCTCACCAGGCGGGTCTGTTCCTGCGTGGCCGATCCGGACTGAAGTTCGCAGTAATAACCATCGCTTATGGAGTGCCTTACGGAAAGGCCCTCACCGAGGGCCCCACGGCAGGCAAGGGAAAGAACAAAGGTGAGTGTGCCCCTGTAGACTGACATCCCCTCGAAGGAGGATGTGTCAACGAAATCTACCAGGGAATCTTCTGTGATGGTCCAGTCGAGAGGCCGGAGATAACGGTTGACATGCCAGGCCACTATCTTCCTGTCGAGTCCCGCGCCGCATTTTTGCAGCAGGTCCTGCCCGTTGACCGGGGGGTCGAGGCTGATTGACCCCCCGCCGGCTATCTCGAGCGATACAGGCATGGCGTCAGGATGTCTGCCCGGCCCCTGATCCTGACTGGGGCTGGGCTTCCTCCACTGCTGTCTCTTTTCTGACAGGCCCGCCGGGTTCCTTGCCCTGAACCACTTCCAGTTCCGAGTTCCCTGCCCATTCGTGGAAGGAGGAGTCGTAGTTGCGGGCCTTTTCGTACCCGGCCATCCTCATGATCATTACAAGGTGGGCAGACCTGACCCCAGCCGTGTCGTATACGACTATCTCGTGGTCGGGGTGAAGGCCGTACATCCTGAAGAGGGAGTCAAGCTCCTCTATTTCCTTAATAGACCGGTCCGCGGCGAAGACCACATCAAAGGGTATATTTATCGCCCCAGGGATATGGCCGCCCCGGCGCTCCTGAAAGATCCTGCCACCCTCGTATTCGAAGGGTGTACGGGCATCCACTATCATGACTTCACCCAGTTTGGAGACCAGCCAGGGTGTGGTGACCTTGTAGCCGCCCTGGAAAGAAGGGATGGAGAAGGCTACAGCCTTTGGCTTGGTCGCTGTTGTTGATGCCTTGCCTCCCGCAGCGAGCCAGCCCATATAGCCCTTGTCGAGTTTGCGGACGTTTGGAACACCGGACAGGCGGAGGACCCAGGCCACCCAGCCCTCCTGCCCCCATCCCCCGCAGTCGCCGTAAACTACGACAGGCTTTTTACCGTTAATGCCGAGGGAACCGATCTTCTTGGCAAGGGTGTCCTTTTCGAAGATCTCACCCCAGCCGGGATTTCCGGGCTGGCCCTTGACGTTGGCGAAGTAGGTCCATTCAGTATTTATCGCTCCGGGAACGTGCCCTTTTTCGTAAAGGGCTGAGGCACGGGCATCTATTACGACAACATTGGCGATGTTCGCCTTGAGCCACTCTGCATCGACCAGGAGGGTGCTTCTAGAAGGTGCAGCAGGGGCCGTCTCGGCGGCCAAGGCGGCAGGAACCAGGCAAAGCAACAGGGCAAAAGCCAGCAGAAGAGACTTTCTCAAGATCATCATCCTTTCCTTTGGATGTTGGAGGGTCGGACCCGGAGGGTCCGTAGGATATTTTAACCGCTGAAGGCATATCTGGTCGATGGGGAAAGTACGTAAAAA
>CAZAMZ010000154.1:2837-4554 GCA_964486375.1 uncultured Synergistaceae bacterium
TCCCACCTCTTGGCGAGGCCCTGGGTGATGCGGTCGATCACAATGCCCATGATGACTATGGAGATGCCGGCCTCGAAGCCCCTGCCGACGTCGATGCGGTTGATGGCCATGAGCACTTCCTGTCCCAGGCCGCGGGCCCCGATCATCGATGCTATGACGACCATGGCCAGGGCCATCATGGTGGTCTGGTTCACACCGGCCAGGATCGAGGGCATGGCAAGGGGGATCCGCACTTCCTTGAGGAGCTGCCACCTGGTCGCCCCGTAAGCCAGTGCCGCCTCCTGGACGGGCTTGGGGACCTGCTGAAGTCCAAGGCATGTCAGCCTCATTACCGGCGGAAGGGAATAGATCAGGGTGGCTATGACAGCCGGGACCTTCCCCAGGCCGAAAAGCATCATGGCCGGGATAAGGTACACAAAGCTCGGCATGGTCTGCATGGCGTCCAGTACGGGTTTTATAAATTCTGCGAAGTATTTCGCCTCGGCCATTAGAACGCCCAGGGGTATGCCGATGGCAAGGGAAATGACAACCGATGTGATGACCAGTGCCAGCGTCTCGAGGGCGAGGGGCCATAGTCCGAACATGCCTATAAATACGGGAAGCGCCGCGAGAACAACTGTGGGGATGATCTTCCTGGTGGCTATCCAGGCCATTATGGCGATAAAGGCTATGTACCCCCACCAGGGTATGGATACAAGGATCCCCTGAACCCAGAGAAGCAGTCCCAGGATCCCCGAAGAAAAGCTGTCGAAGGCAGAACCGTGGGTGTTGAGCAGCCACCTTATGGCCTGGTTTACGCTTCTTGCAACGGAGTATTTGAAGGCATCAGGAAACATCTTCGCTCACAGCCTTTTCAGACTGCGCAGCCAGCGCAGCCATCTGTTCGTCGGTCTTCCGGATCTCGTCACGCTTGTCCTGCACGAATCTCGCCACGTAATCGTCGGCCGGGTTGGCGAAAACCTGCGCAGGCTTCCCTATCTGCACTATCTCGCCGTTCCTCATTACCGCCATGCGGTCGCCAAGACGCATTGCCTCGTCCAGGTCATGGGTAACGAAGAAGATGGTTTTATGGAGTTCCTCCTGGATCCGGACCAGTTCATCCTGCATCTCGCGCCGGATCAGGGGATCGAGACCGCTGAAGGGTTCGTCCATAAGCAGCAGGGGCGTGTCCGCCACCAGGGCCCGGGCTATCCCAACCCTCTGGCGCATTCCCCCGCTCAGGGAGGCCGGGTAGTAATCAAACCACTTCTCCAGCCCCACGATCTTGAGGGTCTCCCTTGCTCTCTCCCTTCGCTCCTTCCGGGGTACGCCCCGTAGCTTGAGACCGAAGGTCACGTTCTCAAGTACCGTCCGGTGAGGGAGGAGACCGTAGTGCTGAAAGACCATGGCTGCCTGGTTCCGGCGGAATTCCGTAAGTTCCTTCTTGTTCATGGCCGTAACGTCCTGGCCGTTGATAGTTACGCTTCCCCAGGAGATGTCCACAAGCCTCAGGAGGCAGCGGATCAGCGTAGACTTGCCGCTTCCCGAGAGGCCCATAACGATGAACACCTCCCCGGGTTTGACGGAGAAAGTTACATCCCTTACGGCGACGACCGAGTCGCTGGACTCATCCAGCGACTCGATCATCTCCTCGTCTTCGACGTTGAAAGCGATATCCTTTTTCGAGTAGACCTTCCAGAGTTCCTTTACATCAATAACGTTCCCCGCCATGGGCGTC
>CAZAMZ010000155.1:0-4502 GCA_964486375.1 uncultured Synergistaceae bacterium
GAAGTTTCTGTGCGGTAGAAAGGTTTGAAGATATTTTCCAGTTCTTCTTCAGGAACTCCCGGCCCCTGGTCGGTCACTCTTATGGCGACCCCTTTATTGTCGCATCCAGACCCAGGCACTACGGCAACCGATACCGACGTCCCCTCCGGTGTATACCTGACGGCGTTGCGAACTATATTCTCAACGGCTCTGCGGACCAGTTCCGGGTTCATCCTTATCGGCTGCAGTTTGTCGGGACAGTCAAGAATTACGCTTTTGTTCACTGCCCTAGCCTCAAAGTTGGCGTCCTCGACCACATTGTCCAGGATAGCCAGCAGGTCCTCTTTTTGGAAAGAAGCATGCTCCATTTCGGCCTCTACCCTTGAAAGGGATAGGAGGTCGCCGATCATGTCGTTAAGGACCTCCGATTCCCGTTCTATCCGGTCAAGTGATTCCGAGGCGCCTGCTCCGGCTTTCTTTCTGGAAAGTTCCAGTGCAACACCTAGCCTGGCCAGGGGTGTCCGCAGTTCATGGGATATATCCCGGATCAGCCTTCCCTGGGCTTCAAGGAGGGTGATCAGGTGCCTTGTCATGGCATCAAAACTCCGGGCCAATTCTCCGATCTCATCGGAACGTTTCTTAATAGGGTCATCGACAGGGGCATCGAGATCTCCATCCGAAACAGACCTTGCAGTACGGCTTAGCCTTACCAGCGGGTCTGAAAGGTATCTTGCCAGGATGGCACAGAAGAGCAAGGCCACGACAAGCAGCCCCATCAAGTGAATTACAAGGGCTTTCCGGTTGCCAGTCAAAATTTTGGCTATGTAGGGGGAACTCCGCAGCGACCCCACCAGCACAAATGCTTTTCCCGACGGAGACAGCATCTTGCTGTAGACCGATGAGAATTCCCGCCTTACCTGGAAAGTGGTTCCCTGGGAGAGGAGCCCTACGGCGTCCTTACCCAGCCGGTCCAGGAATTCCCTGGGCGCACCCTCTTCGACCTGTAACGGGATACCTTGCTCGTCGAAGATAAAGATCATCAGCCCCGTGTCGTTGCGGATCTTTTCTATCTCTTCCCGGAGCCTTGCTGGATCATCGGATTCTATGATACCCAGGAGTCTGTTGCCGTTCCTTTCGAGTGCACCGGAAAGAATCTCCTGCTGACCGGTGAGGATAATACCCTGCTTTGTCATGAATACCGTCAGCAGCACGCTGACACCCGCCATCAGCAGCATGGCCCCGAGGAACCACAGGAAAATCCTCTGGAAAAGCCTTAAACCCTTCACTGCCTGCTGTCCTCCGGGGGAAGGGCTAGGATATACCCGATACCCCTCACCGTCTTGATGCGCTCTGATCCGTCGGAATAATTGCCGATCTTGCGGCGAAGATTACTGACATGCACGTCTAGGCTCCTGTCAAAGGGGGAGAAAGGCCTTTTCAGGACATTCCTTACAAGGATCTCCCTTGAAAGGGCTGTGCCTGCCGACTGGGCAAGTGTTTCAAGAAGATCGAACTCGACGGTTGTAAGGTCGATCCTCGATCCGCCTGAGCTGACATGCCTGGCGGCCGTGTCGATTATCATGTCGCCCACCCGGTAGATGCTGGCCCTTGAGTCCGGGGATCCCTCCATCCTCCCTCGCCGAAGTACAGCCCTTATGCGGGCGACAAGTTCCCTGGGGTTGAAGGGTTTGGGAAGGTAGTCGTCGGCGCCGAGTTCCAGGCCGACTATCCTGTCAATGTCATCCCCCCGGGCCGTAAGCATCAGCACAGGTATCTGGGATCTACGCCTGATCTCCTTGAGCACCTCCATTCCCGAAAGGCCTGGAAGCATCACGTCAAGGATCACCAGCGAGAACCGTTCAGCCAGGGCCTTCGAAGCAGCCTTTTCACCGTCATTGATCGATTCGACCTTGAAACCCTCGGACTCGAGAAATTCCGTCAGAAGTTCGCAAAGGCCGGTGTCGTCATCGGCCAGCAGTATCCGCTCCACGGCTTTTCCCCCCGAAAGGAAGAATTTTATCAATACTACTTCCTTAGAAGCCCTGTTGCGGTCAAGAAAGGTTTTATAGTGTAAAGACTTCTTCAGGTTTCTTTACAAATACCTGGATTTCCCGGTTATCGGCAAGTTTGGAACGTTTTTTTCTAGATCTCGGCAATAACGTCGATCTCCACAAGTATACCCAGCAGTTGACTTCCTACGGTTGTCCTTACCGGGTAGGGAGTAGTGAAGAATTCCTTGTAGACGCCGTTGAAGGCCTGGAAATCCTTAAGGTCGGCCAGGTGGACGGTGGTCTTTACCACGTTGTCCATGGTGGCGCCCCCGGCCTCCAGGATGTTCCTGATGTTCGTAAGTACCTGCCTTGTCTGTTCTTCAATGGTCTGCGGGGTCTCTCCCGTAACAGGGTTGAGAGGTCCCTGCCCGGAAACGTAGATACGGTTCCCCACCTTAACCCCCTGGGAATAGGGACCTATTGGATCGGGTGACCTGTCAGTGCGGATCTCTTTCTTCATTTTGAAAACCTCCTTTTTTTAAAAACCGTAACGCGTAACTCGTGACTCGTGACTGGAAAGGAAAAAATCTTACAAAGACCCCGACACGTTTTCCGGGATTCAACTTTGTTGGGCTTTTCCTTCATTGTTCACTGACTCCCAGGCCTGGATCTTCCGAGTTTCGCGTAACGAGTTACCAGTTACGAGTTACGCGTCACGCTATACCCTGTCATCAAGCATCGCCCCGAGGTGAGCCTGAAGTGCTGTCTTAGCACAGATCCCCAGGATCCCTCGGTCCACCTTGGGTTGAGGCGGGATCCACTCCAAAAGACGCCTTTGCAGATCTTCATCCGGAATGTCGAGGTCTACCCTTCGGGCCGGGATATCGATTGATATGGGATCCCCTTCCCGGACAACGGCGATTGGACCGCCGACATCGGCCTCTGGTGAGAGGTGCCCAACGGCCGCGCCCTCGGTGAATCCCGAGAAACGTCCGTCGGTGACGACAAAGACGTCCTGTCCCATTCCCAGGCCTACAAGCGCGTCGGTGGTCATCATCATTTCCCTCATTCCCGGCGCTCCCCGCGGTCCTTCACGCCTTATTACCACCACGTCCCCTTTCGAGATCCTTCCCTCCACTACAGCCGAATGGGCTTCCTCGTCCGAATCAAAGACCCTGGCTGGACCTTTGAAACGAAGGGCTTTTTCAGAGATCGTGGAAGTCCGGCAGATAGCCCCGTCGGGGGAGAGGTTTCCTCTTATGACGGCAATACCTCCACTTGAAAGCACGGGGTTTTCGACGGTGGTCAGGACGGAATGGTCCCTCGATCTGTTCCCTTCCATTATCTCACCTGCGGTGAGTCCCGAGACTGAGAGGGCTTCGTGGTTCAAATGATCTTTCAGCTCGCCCATTATCGCCGGGACTCCTCCAGCGTGGTGCAGGTCGACAACCGTAGCCTTGCCTGTCGGTATTACCCTGGATATCACGGGAACCTCCCTGGATAACCGGTCGAAATCGTCGAGGGTCAGGTCAATATCGAGCTCCCGGGCCAGGCTCAGCAGGTGCAGGACCGCGTTCGTAGATCCCGCAATGGCCATGGTCAGGATGATGCCGTTCAGAAGGTTCTCCCTTCTGAGCACGTTGCCGGGCGTAATATTTTTTTTGACCATTTCCACGATCCGCCGCCCCGTCTGCGTGGCGAACCGCTCCTTTTCAGCATATACCGCAGGAACAGTCCCCGAACCCGGCAGAGACATTCCTATGCCCTCTGCCAGGATCTGCATGGTATTGGCTGTCCCCATAAGCGCACAGGCACCCGGGCCGGGACATACGTTGTCCTCAAGGTAACGGAGTTTTTTCGAGATGTCCTCGTCGCCGTACTGGGCACCGAAGACCAATTGGTCCAGTTCGCTCATCACGGCCTGCCTGCCTTCGAAATGCGTCACAAGCTGGGGACCTCCCGAAAGAAATATGGAAGGAAGACCAGAACGGATAGCGCCAATAATGACCCCGGGAATGATACTGTCACAGGATGCCAGCAGGACGAGCCCGTCCAAAAGCTGGACGTTCGCCATTATCTCCACCGAGGAGGCTATCACGTCCCTTATTACAAGTTCGTATCTCAGGTGAGGGGTCCCGATGGGAACGGCCCCGCAAGTGGCAATGGTGCTGAATTCAAAGGGAGTGCCCCCTGCGTGAAGGATCCCAGCCTTTACCCGTTCCGCCAGCCTGTCGAGATGCACGTGCCCCAGACCCGCGTCGTTTGCGGTGTTGACCACGCCGATCAGGGGACGAGAGAGATCCTCGTCGTCGTAACCGCAGCCCTTGTAGATAGCCCGCCTCGAAGCCGACCCCCTGCCAGAGAAAAGTCCAAGCCTCTTTGATCGCCAGGTCATTTCATATCTCTCCCCTTGATAGTCAAGTAAAGAGGAATAACCTGTCTTATTCATTCCCATATAACAGATCAACGAACAAACAACCCTGCTTATCATGCCTGAACCGAATTTTCCCTGTCCCCTTAAAGGGTGACATT
>CAZAMZ010000156.1:0-4454 GCA_964486375.1 uncultured Synergistaceae bacterium
TGGATACGCCTGGCCCGGCATTTATCCTGATGCTCACGCCATGCAACCTCGGTTGGGGATTCGAGCCGGAGGATACGGTGGAACTGGCCAGGAAGGCTATATCCACGGGACTTTTCCCGATCGTCGAGTTCGAGAATGGCCGGCTGGTTTCCGCCCAGAAGATAAAGCCTGTACCTGTGGAAGAATACCTGAAACCGCAGAAACGCTATCAGCACCTGTACAAAAGGGACGATTTCCGTGAAGTCCTGAAAGCGATCCAGGAGAAGGCCGACAGGAACGTGGAAAAGTATGGCCTTTTGAAAAGTTAGGGCTTTAAGAAAAGAACACAAGAGGGGGTTATCCTGATGAAAAAGGTAATGGTCTACGGAACAGGGACCATGGGCACAGGAATAGCGCAGGTACTGGCTTCGGCCGGTGTGGAAGTTCTTCTGGTCTCGGCCCGTGGGGGTACCGAGAATGCTGCAAAGGGCAAGAGCAAGGTCGGTTCCATCCTGGACAGGGCAGTCCAGAAGGGCAAGGAGACCGCGGAGAACGCAAAGGTGATAATGGACAGGATCCATCCTGTGGCCGGTATGGCCGACGGAATATCCGGTGTCGACATGTTCATTGAAGCTGCGACGGAAGAGATGGGACTCAAGAAGGAAGTATTCCGGAAGGCAGAAAGCCTTGAACCCGGTGAAAAGACCATTTTCGCGACCAACAGTTCGGCTTTGAGCATCACCGAACTTGCAACGGCTACAGGCAGGCCGGGCCGTTTCCTGGGGGTGCACTTTTTCAACCCGGCCCCTGTGATGGCTCTCGTGGAAGTGGTAAAGGGAGCGGCCACCGATGAAGATGTCGTGGCGGAAGTTGTTTCCTTCATAGAGTCCCTGGGCAAATCCCCGATAGTGGTAAGCGAGGCTCCCGGCTTCGTGGTCAACCGGATCCTTGTGCCCATGATCAACGAAGCGGTATATGCCCTGATGGAGGGTGTTGCCTCGGCGGAGGATATCGACAAGGGGATGAAGCTGGGCGCCAACCATCCCATAGGCCCCCTGGCCCTGGCGGACCTTATAGGCCTTGATGTCTGCCTTTCCGTTATGGAGACCCTCCACGGGGAATTCGGCGATCCCAGGTACAGGCCCTGCCCCCTTCTCAGGAAGTACGTAAGGGCCGGTTTCCTCGGCCGGAAGACGAAGAGGGGATTCTTCGTATATGAGTAGCTGCAGAAACCGGAAAACGGAGGTGGTCCACCCATGAAGAACGGTCAGGAGTACATTGAAAGTCTTCGGAACCTGAAGCCCGTTGTTTACTTCCTGGGGGAGAAGGTTGAGAACGTGGTCGACCATCCGGCCTTCCAGCCCCATGTGAACTGTGCCGCCCTTACATATGACCTGGCGACAAAACCGGAATACCAGGAACTGCTTTCGGCAAGGTCCCCGTTCATTAACGACCGGGTGAACCGATGGACGCACATACATGAGAACACCGATGACCTGGTCAAAAAAGTAAAGGCCCTCCGGTTCCTGGGCCAGAAGACGGGAGCCTGTTTTCAGCGATGCGTGGGCTGGGATGCCCTGAACGCTGTCTATTCTGTTACCTGGGAGATAGACCGGGAGAAGGGCACCGACTACCACGCCCGTTTCCTCAGGTACCTGGAGAGAGTACAGAGGGATGACCTCATGATCGCCGGGGCCATGACGGACCCCAAGGGCGACAGGAGCAAAAAACCCGGCCAGCAGGAAGATCCCGACATGTATGTCCACGTGGTTGAGAAAAGGCCTGACGGCATAGTCGTAAGGGGAGCGAAGGCCCATATGACGGGGATGGTCAACTCCCATGAAATGCTGGTAATGCCGACAACTGGACTTTCGGAAGAAGATTCGGATTACGCGGTATGCTTTTCCCTCCCAGTGGATGCCGAGGGGGTTATACATATTTTCGGGCGCCAGACCAACGATACCCGGCGTCTTGAAAACAGCACCATTGATACGGGCAACCACCGTTTCGGGATAGTCGGCGGGGAAGCCCTCACGGTTTTTGACGATGTTTTTGTGCCGTGGGAGAACGTATACCTTTGCGGGGAGTCGGAGTATGCAGGCCTCCTTGTGGAGCGGTTCGCGACTCTTCACCGGCAGAACTACGGAGGCTGCAAGACAGGCGTAAGCGATGTCATCATAGGGGCCGCAGCAGCCCTTGCAGACTACAACGGGGTCGAGTCCGCTTCCCACATCAGGGATAAACTTGTCGAGATGACCCACCTGGCGGAAACGCTCTACAGCTGCTCCCTTGCCTGCTCCAATGAAGGGCGCGCCACCCCTTCGGGTGCCTACCTGGCCGACCCGATGCTTGCGAATATAACCAAGCAGAACGTGACAAGGAACATATACGAGATATGCCGTCTCGCCCAGGATATTGCCGGTGGTCTCATGGCTACCCTGCCTTCTGAGGCCGACCTGAACAACCCCGAGATAGGGCCGTTCATAACCAAGTACCTGAAGGGCCGCGAAGGTGTCGATACGGAAGCCAGGATAAGGATGATGAGGCTTATAGAGAACCTGACCGGCGGCACGGCCCTTGTCGAATCCATGCATGGCGCGGGATCCCCACAGGCCCAGAAGATCATGATCTACCGGAACTCCAGTATCAAGGGCAAGAAGAAACTGGCGGAGATCCTTGCAGGGGTCGAACAGGATAGCGGGGACAAGTCCGGGGGTTAAAGCCCCTGTCGGACGGTTCTCCAGGAGGAGGTTACGGGATGTCTGTTCCGAGTGGAAAGGAATTTCTGGTCATAGAGAATGTCGCTGAAGGGGTCCTTTCAGTTGCCATCAACAGTCCCAGGACCCTTAATGCCCTCAACCCCCGGATCATCGGCGAACTCAAGGACGCTTTCAGGGAATTGTCCCTCAGACCTGATGTGCGTGCGGTCATCCTTACCGGTAAGGGCAAGGCTTTTGTCGCGGGGGCCGATATCTCCCAACTGTCAGGTTTCACGCCCGGGGAGGCTTCCGCCTTTTCCAACAGCGGTTACGAACTCTTCCAGTTGATCGAGGAGATGTCCCAGCCGGTAGTGGCGGTCATCAACGGTTTTGCTCTTGGCGGAGGCCTTGAGCTTGCCCTGGCGTGTGACTTCCGCTTTGCGGCGGAGGGGGCCAAACTGGGCCTTCCTGAGATCAACCTCGGGATAATCCCGGGATTCGGAGGAACCCAGAGACTGGCCTCGATCGTGGGTACCCCGAAGGCAAGGGAGATGATCCTGACAGGCAACAGGGTTGACGCAGCCTGGTCGCTGGCCAGCGGGCTTGTTGACCGGGTCTTTCCTGAAGACAGGCTATGGGACGAATCGGTCGCATTCGCCGCTTCTCTTGCATCCCGCAGCAGCAGCGCCATGTCGCAGGCCAAGAAGGTCCTGAACCTGACCAGGAACTACCCGGTCGAAAAGGGACTGGAGATAGAGAACAAGGCTTTTGCCGCCTGTTTTGATCATCCCGACAGTCATGAAGGGATAAAGGCTTTCCTGGAGAAAAGGAAACCCAGGTTTGCATGAAAGAACCCCAAGGGCCAGAGAGGTCCCATGAGAACAGGGGTTGCAGTTACAGCGCAGCTCCGGAAGGAGGAAATATCGAAATGAGCATGGTCTCCCTTGTAAAAGTCAAACAGGATGACGAGAAAGGCATTGCCGAAGCTGTCCGCAGGGCTGTCGATATTGTCGGCGGGCTGGACGACATAGTAAAGAAAGACGATCTTGTTCTCATCAACCCCAATCTTGTAGCAGTTCCGTCAGGCAGGGTTACAGGGGCAATTACGCGATGGGAAGTCTGCAAGGCCATAGCCGACCTGGTCCTGGAAAAGGGTGGCCGCCCGGTAATTGCCGAGTCGTCTGCCGCAGGGGTCGACACCGAAAAGGTCATCGAAGCCGGGGAATATACACGGCTTAGAGAACTTGGCTACGAAGTGGTGGACCTCAAACCCACCGCCAGGGCAAAGATCCCTGTCCCGGAAGGGCACAAGGTCTTTTCTGAACTTGGATCCTGGGAACTGGTCAGGAATGCCGACGTAATAATCAGTGTTCCTGTAATGAAAACCCACGACCAGACCGAAGTCACCCTGAGCATGAAAAACCTCAAGGGCCTCATTGATGACGTAACGAAAAAGGCTTTTCACCGTGATGGACTCCTCGAAGGTGTCGTGGATCTCATGATGGCCCTCAAGCCCAAACTGACCGTCTTTGACGCGACCGTCTGCCAGGAGGGTATGGGGCCCATCTTCGGGACCCCCGTGCCCATGGGACTTGTCCTTGCTTCCAGGGATTACGTGGCAGCCGATGCTGTCGGCGGGAAGATAATGGGATACGATCCCCAGGATGTCATGATAACAGTCCGTGCTGCCGCCAGGGGCATTGGCGAGATGGATCTCGACAGGATAGAGGTCAGGGGAGATGTTTCCATCGCCGATGTCGAAAGACGGTTCAAGCG
>CAZAMZ010000157.1:0-4432 GCA_964486375.1 uncultured Synergistaceae bacterium
AGTTGTTATGGATCCCGAATTGTAGGCAACTGATCCGGATCCGTTGGCATGCATGCCTAAAGCCATAAAACCTGTTGTCGAGATCGACCCTGTCTGCCAGCCCCCAGACGTATCACCCGGCGGGAACCACCTTCTTATGTTGTAGACTCCTGTCCCGTTGACATCAGCCCACATGCCGTATTCAGCATCAGTTGTCACGGTTGAGTAATTTCGCCAGGCGGTATCAGGCGAAATATCGCTTGTCTTCAATGTCGTGACCGCAGGGGAAGTATTATCGGCCGCCCAGGTCCCCCCGCCTGAAACTGTCAAAAACAGGATAAAAAAACCTGCAATAAAAAACCCGGTAGATCCAGATAAAACTCCCTTTCGCATAACCTGTCTCCCACCTTTCGATTCCGACAGAAGATTATTTATCAATAATAAATATTTCAATAAACCAGACCACACCTTTCCGGCCTCAATTATCCACCGCACACCTCCCTTTTGCAGGAATCTCCTATAGCATCAATAGTGCCCCTTTTTCAAAACAGGAAAAGAAGGAAAAAAACGCATAAGCAGGAAGACCCAAAAGAAAAAAGGAAAGGAATGTACCAAATGAAAAGGGAAAAGACGCTCTTCGGTAATATCCGAAAGGCGCCTTCTGAATATTTAAGATATTTTTACAGACCGACTTGAAGAACCCCGACCTGTTATGTCAGGTCACGACTTCAAGCAATGATGACCTTCCGGTTCATTATTAGTAATACATAAAAAGCATTATGCCTTTATCTTATTAACTGGACTGAATATGTCAAGACCGGCATTTAGGTCCAGACCGTTCACTGTTGACCGTTTTCGCCTTTGATCTTGCCTTTCCTGCAGCCTGATTTTGCGCCCTGTAGGCCGAAGGCAGGAGTCCCGAGGTGAATTAACGAGGGGGGTGATCCAACGAGGTGCCTCGTCAGCGGTGAAAAAGAGCCGTAACTTGTACCCTGTCGCTGCGCTTGGGGCACCTTGTGACTCGTTACTCGTGACTGGGAAAACAGGAGCAAGAGCTTGTCATTTGCCTCTGTCGTCATCCCGAATTCCTGAAGGAGTGAGGGATCTCGGTATTGACCTTGAATCGATTCAGATTCCTCGTCCCTTCGCTCCCGCAGAAGCGGCGGGAACTTGTCCTCGGAATGACAAGCAATGCATTGCTTTTACGGCTCACGGGCTTTCGTCCTGCCTGCCGCCTTGCTTTTCTGCCTTTCCGTTCACCGTTCACAAAGTTCCCCAAGCGCAGCGACAGGGTACGCTTTTTGATCTTTCGAGTTACGCGTTACGCGTCACTAGTCACGCCTTTTTAAGGTATATTATCCTCAACGCACCGACCAATTCCGGGGGTGATCTGTAATGACCGTGCTGTGGATCCTGTTGGGTTTAGCCGCAGTTATAGGCATGTACGTCTGGAGAACCTACAACACCATGATCAGGTCCCGCAACCTCGTCGATGAAGGCTGGAGCGGTATTGACGTCCAGCTCAAGCGCCGTGCCGACCTTGTGGTCAACCTTGTCGAGACCGTCAAGGGATATGCGAAGCACGAAAGGGAACTCTTCGAAAAGGTCACCGAAGCCAGGGCCGCAGCTGTCAGCGCAGGCTCCGTCGGGGAGAGGGCCCAGGCAGAGAACGCACTCACTGGTACTATCCGGTCCCTCTTCGCCGTGGCCGAAAATTACCCGGAACTCAAGGCCAATACCAACTTCCTGGATCTTCAGCAGAACCTGGGCAACCTCGAGGCCGAGATCCAGATGGCCAGAAGGTACTATAACGGCGCGGCAAGGGCATACAACTCCCTGATCCAGGTCTTCCCCAACAACATGCTGGCCGGTCCTTTCGGCTTCACTAAACGCGACTACTTCGAGGCGGCGGAAGAAGACCGTGCCGTCCCGAAGGTACAGTTCTAGAAACAGGCCTGCAGGAGCAGGGGTTTTCCCCATGGGGACCATCAGGCGTTTTTCGGCTGCACTGCTGATCCTTCTCGCAATCGTTCCGTTCGCGTCCGCTGCCGAAAGGATAGTCTCCTTCGACAGTTCCATCAGGGTTGACCGCGACGGAACCCTTACAGTTCGCGAGGACATCACCGTGCGGATAGAGCACAACCGCATCAACAGGGGTATATTCCGCGATTTCCCCACGCGGTACAGCACACCCGGGGGCGGAACCATGGAAGTGGGTTTCAACGTACAGACCGTCCTCCTTGACGGCGGCCCTGTCCCCTGGAAGACAGAAGGCATCAGCAACGGCGTCCGGATACGCATAGGTGATCCCAACGCCTACGCGCCCCTTGGAGTCCACACCTACACCATCGTCTACTCCACAACAGAGCAGATAGGCTTCTTCGATGAGCATGACGAACTTTACTGGAACGTCACGGGCACCGGCTGGGAGTTCCCCATAGACCAGGCCTCGGCCCTGGTGACCCTCCCCGAAGATGTTCCCGTCGATAAGGTGGCCTGGTACACGGGGCCCCAGGGCTCCCGGGCACAGAACGCCATCGGAAAGATCGCAGGCCACACGGCCTGGTTCCAGACCACGGCCCCCCTTGGGGTCAATGAAGGCCTCACCATAGTGGCCGGGTTCCCCAAGGGGTTCATCAAGCCCTCGGAGGACTACCTGAAAAGGCAGGCCCGGGCGGCCTTTGCCCGGCGCTTCGGCAAATTCATACCCCCCCTGGTGGTTCTTCTGGTCTTCGCCTACTACATGCTCGTATGGAGCCGATACGGCAAGGACCTTCGCCCGGGGCACATCATCCCTCTCTTCTACCCGCCAAAGGGCGTAAACCCCGCCATGGCATCCTACGTCTACAACCAGAAACTCAGGGACGACACCTTTACAGCCACCCTTATCGACCTTGCTGTCAGGGGCTTCCTGCGGATAGAGGAGCACGATGTACCCAGGGGGCTTTTCAGCAGATCAAAGAACCGCTTCACCCTTCACCCCACGGACAAGGACCGCAACGGTCTTCCGGTAGTAGAGAACGCCTTTCTTATCTCCCTCTTCCCCGGCGGGGCCTCCCTGAACGTTGACAAGGCCAACCACAAGGAACTGGCCTCAGCAAAGGGAGCAATAAAGGACCATATAGCCGACCGGGGCAAGGATTATTTCCTCAGGAACTGGAAATGGGTGGCCCTGGGCATACTCCTGACTTTCTTCCTGCTCGGGCTCAGCGGGATCTTCCTGGGCAGTTACGGCGGGGAGATGGGTCTGTCCATGTTCGCCATGGTATGGCTCAGCGCCTGGACGCTGGGTCTGGGCGCCATACTCTTCGCGGCCGTTTCCTCCCTCAGGGAGGGTATCCGCCGCAAAAAGGCGGGGCTGTTCATCAGGGGCATATTCCTGTCGGCCTTTTCATTGCCCTTCCTCGGGGCCGAGGCTTTCTTCATAGTCATGCTGACCGACGAACTTTCGCCCTTCTTCACTATCTCGCTGGTGGTCGCTTTCCTCATGAACGTCCTCTTCTTCCGCCTCATGAAGAACTACACTCCCGACGGGAGAAAACTCCTGGACCAGATCGAGGGCTTCCGCATGTACATGTCCACTGCCGAGAAGGAGCGTATCAAGGCCCTCGCCAGGGTCGACATGCCCGAGGACACCCCTCAGCACTTCGAGAGCCTGCTTCCCTATGCCATAGCTCTGGGCGTGGAGAAGGAGTGGGCGGCCCGGTTCGATGACGTCCTCAAGAAGGTCCAGTACAACCCCGGGTGGTACACAGGGACCTACCCCCTGTACCACATGAACACCGCGGCCTTCATGACCGGCCTCAGCGGCGGACTTGGAACGGCTGTGGCATCATCATCAATGGCTCCGGGATCCAGCTCCGGCTTTGGCGGAGGTTTCGGTGGGGGAGGCTCCTCCGGCGGCGGCGGCGGCGGTGGAGGCGGAGGCGGCTGGTAGACCTGAGGCAAATATGAAGTGTCAAATTCGAGACTGCAGATCAAGGGGGGCGCGATAGCGCCCCCCTAAAAGAATTGTTGTGATACGTGTCACTCCTGATCCCTGGTCATGCCTGTTAGGTTAAAGTTCGGTTTTCCTTGATCCGCTGCTTGCCACTCTTACAAGATCTATCTTAACTCTGTTCCCGGTGGCATTTGCATATCTTTCGATCGATCGAAGGCTTCCCGGTTTTCCCGACTCTATCCTGGCGATGGCTGACTGTGATGTTCTCATCCTTTCAGCCACTTCCTGCTGGGTCATTCCGGCCTCCTTGCGTGCGAGGATCAACATTCTGGCGATCTGGTATTCGCTGGAGAGTTTCTCATATTCCTCCCTGAATCGGGAGCTTTTAAGAAGTTCTTTTTTGATCTTTTTGAATTCAGGGATCATTTTTTATCCTCCTTGCTCTTTGCCGGGCCACTTCAATATCACTTCTTGCCAATCGGGGGTTTTTTTGTGTATCAGTTTTAATATGTA
>CAZAMZ010000158.1:0-4391 GCA_964486375.1 uncultured Synergistaceae bacterium
CCCCGCTTCGAGGCAAACCTGGAGACCTGGAAGAGGGTCGCCCGCCAGCGTCCCCACGTGCTGTACATAGACAGGCCTCACAACCCCACGGGGCAGGTGCTTCCCCTTGAAGACCTGAAAGTGATAGTTGAGGAGTGCCTCGACAGGGGGTGCTGGGTCATCGTCGACGAGGCCTACGGCGACTACCTGCCCCACGGGGAGTCGGCAGTGAACCTGGACCACCAAAACTGCATCATCACCAGGTCCTTCTCCAAGGCCTGGGGTCTTGCCGGAATGAGGGTAGGCTACGGAGTGATAAAGGACCCAGAACTTTTCCAGATCTTCAGTCTGCTTCAGCCCCCGTTCGGGGTCAGCATAGCCGGGATAGAGGCCGCCCTCGCAGCCCTTGAGGACGAGGAGTTCCTCGAAAAGACCCTTAAATACGTCATAGAGGCCAAGAGCGCCATGCTCGAGACCCTGGGGAAGATCAAAAACCTGGAAGTGGCTGCAACCCATCCCTCGTCGCCTATCATGATGGTCCGTCACAGAAGGGGCAATCTCTTCGAAATGCTGGGGAAACTGGGTATAGACAGCGAGCCCGGCTCAGGCTACCTTGACCTGGACGACTCCGCCGTCAGGATGAGGGTTCCCCCGCCGGAAAACCTCGACAGGGCACTGGAGATCCTTTCGGGACTTTGCTGACCTTCGCGGTATCCTCAGGCCAGGCCGAGTTCAGATAGCAGAACTTCCGGGGAGCCGCAATCCTCTCCCATGAATGCAGCCCTTACCTCGGCGTCAAGGAACAGGTCCCGGTAAGGTTTTATAGCCCTTGCCCGCTCCCGGATCCTCCCGGAGACAACCTCGGCCCCTTCAAAAGGCGTGTGCGGGAGAAGCAGGACTATCTCCCCCTCTCCTGCAAGTCCGCCGATATCCACGTTCCTGAGGCTCTTGAGGACTTCCCGCGAAAGAAGGCGTACCGTCTCAGACACCGCCTCGGCACCACCCTTTTCCTGTATGGCCTTCATGTTGGATACCCTGACCGATATTGCCGAAAGGGGATACCGGTACCTCCTTGCCCGGTCCATCTCCACTTTCATGACCTGGAGCATCATGTTACGTGCGTAAAGTCCCGATTCCGGGTCGCGGGTGAAAAGCCTGGTGATCCCCTCCACGGCGCGGTTCCTCTCCGCCGAGGAGAGGAAAACCGGCCAGAGTGACTGCAGCACATCCCTGTTGATCCTGGCAAACTTTCCCGGAGTCCTTGAAAGGCACAGAAGCAGCGCCGGGTTGGCACCGGTAAGGAGCACCCCTGCGAACAGGGATTCGAAACCGGAACATGTCAACATGGGTTCCCAGTCTTCGACCCCCTCTTTCCACGGCACCCACCACTGGGAACCGTCCTGGATGACAAGTCCGCCGAAGCGGTGGCCGCAAGGCCCATCCTTTGTTTCAGAAAGATCCCGGGCGAAGGTTAGCGCGCTCCGGTGCTCCTGCTGTCCAAACTCGGCAGGGTTTGCCTCCTCCAGGGAAAGCACCCATGTCTCCCGGACCCCGTCCCAGACAAGGATCCCTGCCCAGTCAACCCCCAGGCGTTCGACCAGTTCCAGGAGCATCTGGGGGATCAGCCCCTTCACATCGTAGACGTTTATCAGTTCCAGGAATCTATCCTTCATGAGCAGAAGCCGGGAATGGAATAAATGGGGCGTCAGGTCGTGAAAAAAGGCCATGTATCTTTCTCCATCGCTCCAGCAGTCGAGTTCCAGCTCGACCTCACCGGGAACAAGGTGCCATCTGAAGGTCTTCCACCCCTTTTCCAGGGCAGCCTCCCTGACCGGTTCCAGGTTCCGGGGGCCTTCAATGCCCGACAGCAGCGCATCAAGCGATTCCGGCAGGCTATCCGCTGTCATCCCAGTGAAACCTTCAAAGGGCCCGTTGACCACTTCCACGGAAAGGTCGTCCTCCAGAACCCTTCCCGCAAAGAGCGGCAGGTTGATCTGCCCGGGGATCCCGGCGCAGATACCTTCCAGTTTTTCGGCCTTTAACCAGTCGAAGACAGCGGTCATGTAATAATGCCTCCCTGATGTAAATACTGCACCTCTTCCCTATGATAAACTCTATATGCGAAAACAGCCATATAGGGAAGGGGACCCGTCTTGACAAGCATTATCGAGAAGATGGAACTCGAAGGCACCTTCGGGGACGGTGTAGTGCCCGTCCACATCATGAGGCCCGAAAACGGCAGGGGTAACCCTCCCCTGGTGATCCTGCTTCACGGCGTCCACGGCTGCGCCAGCCCCGAACCGGGCAACAAGTACGGAGAACTGGCCAGAATGCTGAACGAGGCCGGGGCTGCATGCGCCATCGTGGAGACCAGCCGTGTAAGGCGCGACAGGGCGACATTCTGCGAGGACCGGGAGGCCTGGGCACACGCGGCATTCAGGGGCAAGACATTCTCCCAGGACCATGCCGATGCGGTATCAGGGATAGAGGCTGCGGCAAGGGAAGCAGGTTCGGGAAGCATCTGGGTCATGGGTTTCTCCCTGGGGGGCATACATGCCATTCTTGCCTCGGGTGAAGAGGGCAGCCTCTCCTTCGAACCTGCCGGGATCGCCCTTGGAGGCACCGGCTACAGGATACGCCCCGAGGCGGAAGGAGCCCTCTCCCTGCCCATCCTCGACACCATCCCGCACAGCGGCAGGCTCATAGGGGCCGCAAAAAGCATACGGACGGGAAGGCTTATATCATTTTACGGTTCCCTGGACTCCACATTCCCCGAGGCAACCTGCAGGAACCTGGTTGACCTGGCACCTCTGCCGGGGGACAAGAAGAACTTCATAGTCATCGAGGGGGTCGACCACGCCTTCCGCACCCTGAGGGGGACTCCCTCGGTTAAGCCGCTGGAGATAATATCTTCTTACATGGTACCTCTGCTCTTCTAGCCCCAGGGCCACTTCACGGACATACCGAGGAGCGAGAAGAACCACGGGCCCGAAAGAATGGACACTATTCCCCCGATAGCTAGGAAAGGTCCCAGGGGTATGGCGTCCTTCCGCTTCACCTTCCGGAAGAGCAGCAGCCCCACGGCTATCACTCCCCCTATCATGAACCCCGAGTAAAGAGCCCATGCGGTGAGCTGCCATCCCAGGGCAGCGCCAGTACCGCCCATCAGGCTTGCGTCACCCCAGCCCATGCCGCCCCGGCTCACAAGGATGATGACCGCTATCACGGCAAATCCGAGCAAGGCACCGAGGAGCCCGTCGAAAAGCGCACCGATCCCGCCGCCAAGCCTCAAAAACATCCCTGTAATGCCCAGACCCCAGGCGAAAAGGTCGTAAACGTACCCGCTGTAAAGGTCGGTAAGAGCGTTAAGGAAGAGCCCTGCGGCGACAACGGCGGCAAATGCCGACGTCAGCGAGAATCCCCACCTCCAGGCAATGAGTCCGCCGATGGCGGCACCACCCAGTTCGACCATGAGGTACCTGAGGGGGATCCTGGCACCGCAGCTTTTGCAGCCTCCGAGGAGGGCGAACCACGAAACAACCGGGACAAGTTCAAGGGCAGTTAGCTTGCGGCCGCAACTGTCGCAGCTTGACCGTTCGCCCCCCCACCACGGCCGGTCCTCCACGGTCCTGGCGGCAACCACGTTAAGGAAGGAACCCATGCAGGCCCCGAAGATCGCTGAAAAAGACACCAGGATCACAGACTGCGCAGCGGGCATATTGCCTCCTCCTCCCGGCAGGCAAAAAACTACGAAAAAGGGCCCCGGCTGCGGCCGGGACCCTAAAAAAGAACCTTACTGGCTAGTAGATCAGCTTGCTGCCGCCCTTGCCCTTGCCGCTGAGCTTGTCCAGCTGCTGGAGCACTGCCGGCGATGCAACATCGATCTTGGGCTTGCCTGTCTGCTGCTTGGCCATTTCCTGCAGCTTCTTCTCGTAATCCTCCATGGCCTTTTTGATAGCCTCGACGTCACCCTTGATCCATTGCAGGATCCCCTCGGCCACGGTCCGGATAACGTCATCATCCGGCATCTCCTGGATCACGCCGAGATCCTTCAGGATCCGGTGCTCCTCGCGAATGGATTCGATAACATCGTCGTCGGTCAGCAGGCCCTTGCGGTACATGGCCCTTGCAAGGATATTGAACTTGGTCTTGAGGTTCTCATCATTGAAAGCCAGGCTGTCCACCCTTGCCAAAAGCATGGACAGTACCTCGTCCAGGCTTATCTGCATCGGCATCTGCATTTTGTTTGAAATGCCCCCTTCTTTTGAGATCGCCAACAATTGTAACACGAAGCGTAACCCATCTTTTAAGGCCGCCGAAGTGGCATTATACTCTATTGCATGAAATGGAGCCCGAAAAAGATCGTTCTTCAAGGATTGTCGGCTGCCCGGAGGGGACTTCCAACCTGTGCC
>CAZAMZ010000159.1:0-4319 GCA_964486375.1 uncultured Synergistaceae bacterium
GCCTACGACCAGTACGGAAGTATGGGGGATATGCCTCCGGGAGGTGCCCCTTTCGGGGGCTTCGGTCCTTTCGGTGATATTTTCGGTGATATCTTCGAGAATTTTTTCGGAGGTGAACGCGGGACATCTAGAGGTCCCGTCAGGGGAGAGAACATTGAGATGTCCCTTTCGATATCCCTCGAAGATGCTTTCAGAGGAATAGAAAGAGAAGTGTCGGTCCCGAGGCATGAGACCTGCGGCAGATGTGGTGGTACCGGGGGGGAACCCGGGACCGATGTGAAGACCTGCCCTTACTGTCGAGGTGCAGGGCAGGTGGAAACCCAGCAGAGGACACCCTTCGGAACCTTCGTCAGTGTCTCCAGATGTTCCGATTGCAACGGTACCGGCAAAAAGATCGAGAAGAAGTGCGGCAACTGCGGAGGTGCCGGGAAAGTGCTTGCAAGACACAGGGTCGGGGTCAAGGTACCCCCCGGGGTGGATTCGGGTACCCGGCTCAGGGTGTCCGGTGAAGGCAGGGAGGGAGCATCCGGGGGACCCCCCGGAGACCTTTTCCTTTCGATCAGGGTGGATCCTCACCCTGTTTTCGAAAGGGACAGGGACGACCTCCATGTGAAGATAGATCTGAAGTACCCTCAGGTTGTGCTTGGCTCCATGGTAGAGATGCCAACCCTCGAGGGTACGGAAAAGGTCGAAATACCCCCGGGAACACCAGGTGGAAAGGCCATAAGGATAAAGGGCAAAGGCATGCCGCGCCTCAGGGGGTCTGGCCGGGGAGACCTTTACGCCCACGTCTTTATCGAAGTTCCAAGGGATCTGACGGAAAGGGAAAGGGCCCTTACGGAAGCACTGGCCCAGGAGATGAAAGTACCTGTGGAGTCGGCAGGATTTATTGACAAGATCAGGCAGCTGTTCTCGTGAGCGTACGGCGAAGCCTTTGTGCCGTTCCATATTCCTGACGGGGGGCGTCATCGCCCCCCGTTTCGCTTATACTATTAGCCGGCAGTTTTTCTTGAGGGGGAGTACCCATGGGTAATAACGAAGGATTCTGGTGGTATATAACTCTGGAGGGTCAGAGCGAGAACGAGGACGATCTGGCAGCCCTGGCCGATCTTTCGGGAAGCATCGGTTCCGAGATAAAGGAACTCCCGGGGAAAGTGGCCCTCAAAGCATATTACAGGAGTACTCGGGATCTGGGTTTCTGGATAGGAAGGGTTCAGGAGATCATATCCCCCTGGACTACCGTAAAGATCGCGGATATGGGGAGGATTGAGAATCGCCAGTGGCATACCGCCTGGAAGGAGGCCTTCCCCCCCTTGAAAGTCGGCCGCAGATTTATCGTAATGGCCCCCTGGCACAGGGGGAAGGAACCCGATGGAGCGATACCTCTCTACATCTATCCGGGAAGCGCCTTCGGTACCGGGTACCACGAAAGTACCCAGATAGCCCTTGAACTTCTCGAGGAGATCGTCAGCCCGGGAATTGATGTCCTTGATGTCGGAACCGGATCGGGAATACTGGCCATAGCCTGCATCAGGATGGGCGCTTCCGCGGCAGTGGCCATTGACAACGACCCGGCGGTCATACCGGAGGTCAGGGAGAATCTGAGGCTCAACGGCATCCCCGACGGGTCGGTGGACATAAGGACAGGGGACCTCCTGTCAGGTTTCAGTGGAAAGGCAGACCTGTTGTGTGCCAACATAGTTTTCGACCCCCTTGCCTCGATGATACCCGAGGTGCCCGGAATCCTTCCAGAAGGTGGAATGGCGATCTTTTCCGGACTTACCTTTAAAGAGAGGCCCGCTTTTCTGGCGCTGCTTCCCTCTGGAGGAATGGTCCCTGTAAAGGAGATCCGGAAGGGGGACTGGTGGGGTGTCGCTGCCTCGCGCAAGGCTTGATAATTCAACGGAGGTGGGCGATGCCGTCTGGCTGCTGGACCGGCCAGAAGCCAGGCACCTTGTATCTGTAAGGCGATGCAGGAACGGTGACCTTTTCGAAGGCCTCCTTCCAGGAAGAATACTTACCATGCGGCTGGAGATATCAGGCAGGGAAGCCAGGGGGATCGTGATAAGCGAGGCCCCGGAGAGCTTCAGCGGAAGGATCTGGCTCCTGGCAGCGATCCTCAAGGGCAACTCCTTTGACCGGCTCCTTTCCCAATCCGTCGAGGCGGGAGCCTCGGCTATCATACCTCTTGCCTGTGAACGTTCCGTCATTGCCATCGGTGAGGAAGATCTACCCCGAAAGATGAAACGGTGGGAAAGGATATTGCAGGAAGCCACGAAGCAGTGCCGGGCCTCGACCCCCCCGGAATTGTTCGAACCCGTATCCCCGGAGTCCCTGGACACAGCGGTACTTCCACCCATGAGGTTCGTAGCTGCTGCTGGATCCCGTAAAAGCATCAGGCAATTCAGCCCGGGCAAAGAGTCAGCCATCGCGATAGGACCCGAAGGCGACTGGACAGTAGAGGAACTGGATTCTCTCTGCAGAAAAGGTTTTATACCGGTAAGCCTGGGCCCCAGGATAATGAGATCCCATACCGCAGCCGTGGCGGGTGTTTCAGCCCTTGCCATGGCGATGGAAGGGAACGGTAATGAATGATCTTCTAAGGGGGATAAGGATCCGGGTAGTCCCTATGGGATGCAGAACCAACATCTTTGAATCGGAAGCCCTGTCCTGCTCTTTTTCCGGATCCGGCGCGCATGTCGTTTCAAAAGGGGGTTTCGAGGTTGCCGTGCTTCTTACCTGTTCCGTCACCGCCGAAGCCGACAGAAAGTGCAGGCAGATCATCAGGCGGCTGCGCAGGGAAAACCCGGAAGGCCTGATCATAGCTGCCGGCTGCTGGGCTCAGAAGGCACACGCCGGAGAGGCCTGCGAACTGGGTGTGAATTGCCTTGTAGGCAACCGGATCAAAAGCCGGATCCCCGGCATGGTCAGCGAGATGCTGCTCCAGGGATGGCACAGAGACCGTCCGAGGGTGGAAAGGGTGGACGTACAGGGAGACCACGGTTGGGACCCCCTGTACCTGTCAGAGCCACAGGCAAGGACCAGGGCCTTTGTAAAGGTCCAGGACGGATGCGATCATCGATGTTCCTACTGCATAATCCCCGATCTCAGGGGGAACCCTGTGGAAAGACCGCCTCTTGATATACTGGATGAGGTCTCGCGGATAGCATCTTCAGGATGCCCTGAAGTCGTATTCACCGGGATAAACATTGGAATGTACGGCCGGTGTTCCGGGGCTACCCTGGGAGAGTTGGTCAAAAGGGCAGGAACGGTCCCGGGAATAGAAAGGATAAGGCTTGGTTCAATTGAGCCCTTTGCCGTTTCACTGGAACTGCTGGAAGACCTTTCCTCGACGCCGCAATTCTGTCCCCACCTCCATCTCCCCCTGCAGAGCGGGGATGCGGAGATCCTGGAGAAGATGAACAGGGGATACACTCCCCGCCAATTCGAGGCCCTGATCTTGCAGGCGAGAAGGATTCTTGGTGAGGATCTCCATGTGAGTACTGACGTGATCGTCGGTTTCCCGGGCGAAAGCGAAGAGGCCTTTGATTCCACAATGCGCCTGCTCGAGATCACTGGAACAGGAAGGGTCCACGTTTTCCCGTTCTCTCCCCGGGAGGGCACCCCTGCATCCCTTTTCGGCGGACGCGTTCAACCGGAAGTCAAAAATTCCAGGCGGGCAAGGGCATTGTCCACAGGAGCCCGGCTCCTCGAAGCCTTCTCAGAGAAATGGGTTGGCAGGGAAGTTGAAGTTCTCGTAGAGGCCAATTCGAATGGTATAGCAGAGGGCCTTTCACGCCACTTCCTGAGGGTTGAAGCCTCGTGCGGGGCGGTCCCGGGGGGAGTTATCCTTGTTACCCCGGACAGAACAAAGGATGGGGTGCTTCTCGGCAAGGTATGATATAATTCCCTACCAGATGTTATTGCCTCCTTCAGGGGCTGTCCCCGGCATGAAGAATGCCAGGGGGCTTGCATTGTCAGGGAGCTGGTCCTTTGGAAAGGGACTGCATTTTCTGCAGGATTGCCGAGGGCAGGGAAAAAGCTGATATAGTCTTCAGCGACAGGGATGTTATAGTAATAAGAGATATCCATCCCAAAGCGCCGGTGCACCTTTTGGTGATCCCCAGGGAACACCTGGAATCCTCAGATTCTGTTGAAGATCTTTCCCTGTGGTCTTCCCTGATGGGTACAGCAGCAAGGGTGGCAAGAGATATGGGCCTTTGCGCAGACGGGTATCGTCTCGTGGTCAACTGCGGAGCAGGAGCTGGACAGACCGTTTTTCACCTTCATGTCCATCTGCTCGCCGGACGTCTTTTCGG
>CAZAMZ010000160.1:0-4308 GCA_964486375.1 uncultured Synergistaceae bacterium
CTGTTTTTTTTACCGCCTCCTTCCTGCTCTAAGGGCACTGGCCCTGCCGGTACTGAAGGAGAAAGGGTACAATTAAATTGAGGATTGAGGAAAGCCATATGGTCGGCGTGGAAGACTTGCAGGTTTCTGTCCCGTTGAAAGAACATTGAAGCCGGGGGTGATCCCCGGCTTCAATGTTTACAGATCAGAAAGGATCCGGTTGCCAGTGTCGATCCTTTACAGGGTCTGAAATTCAAGGCTGGTATCTAACTACCCTGCCCTTCCCCGAACAACTCCTCAAAGATCTCATCCACCGTTTCCATCCTGGTTATCCTGGTAACGTTTGAACCGCAGAAGAAAAGTCCTTCCTCCCAGTTGCCCCTGAATGCATCCACCAGGGCCTGGGCTATGCAGAAAGCCTGCTTTTCGGTGCGGTAGGAACAGTGCGAGAGGCAGTTGGCAAAGCAGGGTTTGCTCTCCACTGTCCCCTCCAGGTATTTATTGATGAATGGCGACCTTAGAGCCCTTCCGGGGATCCCGACGGGACTTTTGATTATCACCACATCTTCCTCTTTCGCGTCTATAAGGGCCTGCTTGAACCTTATGTCGGCATCGCCCTCGACGGTTGTGGCAAAACGGGTGCCCATCTGGATTCCTCTTGCCCCCAGGGCAAAAACCCTTTCCATGTCATTGCGGTCCCATATGCCGCCCGCTCCTATGACAGGAATATCCTCCCCTACTTCCTCCTCAATGTACCTGACAAGTTCCGGGATAACCGTTTCGAGGGAAAGGGCCTCATCCATAACCTGTTCCATCTTTGTGACACCCAGGTGTCCACCGGCATAAAGGGGCGTTTCCACGACAAAGGCATCGGGAAGCCTGTGATAAAGCTTCTCCCAGCGGCGGACAATAAGGCTTGCGGCCTTGGTCGAACTGACTATGGGCACAAGGGCCACGTCCGGATACTCCCTCGTCAGTTCGGGAAGCCTAAGGGGAAGCCCCGCACCCGAGATTATGATGTCCGCCCCGCCCTCACATGAAGCCTTGATGTGACGATCATAGTCTGTGAGGGCAACCATCGCATTGACGGCAATAATGCCACCCCCGGATCTTTTCTTGGCCTCCTCGACGTCCTGTCGCAGTACGACCTGGTTTGCCTCAAAATAGTTCCTGCCGTCGTATACATCAGATGCAACCGCCAGACCAACGCTGGCGATAGTACCGACCCCGCCGGCCCTGGCCACTGCCCCGGCCAGACCGGGGCCGGAGATGCGAACCCCCATTCCTCCCTGGATGAGAGGGTACCTGGGTATGTGCCTGCCTATCTTTAGAACAGGTAAGGAGTTGGACAAATTGAACTCTCCTTTTATAGGATTTTTCTGCAAGACCCGGTTCATTCTACAGCAAAGGCAACAGAAGCGATTCTTTTGTCTGGAACAGCCCCGAACTTCTTCTGGTACCTTTCCATGTCCTTCAGCATCTCCTGGAAACCGCCCATCACCCTTGATACGTATTTTTTCCCGGTCCGTCCGAGGTATTTCGAAAGGGCCTTGTCCATATCGCCCCCACTGGATTGCAGGTACCAGGAGAAGATCCATGTACCGGCAAGAATGTTGTTCCTGGGCTGGAGAAGGTCATCCAGTGACTGGATTGCGCTGAAGGCTTTTTTCAAACTGCTGCGATGGGCCTTCCAGTTGATCTGCATGAGACCATAGGCATGGCGGGAACGGGCGTTCTGTTTTACCGTGGACTCCCTGATTATCAGGGATGCGATCATGAAAGGATGCACCCCGAATTCCCCTGCGGCCTCAAGGACATGGGATGCATATACGGCGGCAGTCGACCTGTCAAGTCCCTTGTTGACGCGCGTAAAGGCGGACACGATGACCTCTGTTTTGATCTCTGGGGCCGCTTTCACCTCCGAGTCTTCTGGCTCATCTGCCCTGACGGCTGGTGGTGGGACTTCCAGCCTGTCATATCTCTCCCCTTCGGCAAGTGCCGGGTCGGCCGATAAAGACAAAAAACAAAAGGCTGCAATTGACCACAAAAGGAACAAGACCTGTAAGGATCCGGCATTCCTTTTCATTTTAAGATACCCCCGGCAATTTCTGTACTTCCACTTCATGGCCCATGAGAAGTTTAATATCCAAATCCCCGTCAGGCAAGTTTTTCTTTATCCCTGATGTGCCCGCTTAACCAAAGGATCCGCATTGAGCACCCGGCAAAAGTCTTTCTTGCCCTTTTCGTCCCAAGGTTGTATGATTCCCAGCCTGTGAACCAATTACCTGATGTTCAGGTATTCTGTTGCAACCAGGGGAGATGCTTGAAGAATGCACGATGTACAGAAGATCCGCAACCTGGCCATAATAGCCCATATCGATCACGGTAAAACCACGCTGATCGATTCTATCTTTCGTGCCGCCAGGATATTCAGGGAGAACGCACGCATAGAAGAACGGGTTATGGACAACAACGAACTGGAGAGGGAAAGGGGAATAACCATAAGATCCAAGCATTGTACCGTAACCTGGGAGGATTACCTTATTAACCTGGTGGACACCCCTGGTCATGCTGACTTTTCAGGAGAGGTTGAAAGGGTTCTTTCAACTGTCGATTCCGTCCTGCTCCTTGTCGACGCAAATGAAGGCCCCATGCCTCAGACCAGGTACGTTCTCAGACACGCTCTCAAAATGGGACTGAAACCCCTTGTTTTCATCAACAAGGCCGACCGACCGGGTGCCAACCTGGAGGAGGCCTTGAACAGCACCTTTGATCTTTTCCTGGAACTGGGAGCCACCGACGAGCAGGCGGATTTCCCCGTAATCTACGGTTCCGGACTCCACGGATGGGCTGCAAGGGATCCAGGCCTTATCGGGCAGGCCGAGAATATGGACGCTCTCTTCGAAATGATCATCGAGCATGTTCCAGCCCCCCTGGCCGATATGGGGGCCCCCTTCCTGATGCAGGTGACGACACTGGCCTGGAACGAGTATTCGGGCCGAATAGGATGCGGCAAGGTTCTTCAGGGCCGTCTGGGACAGGGCGACGAGTTCATCAGGACCTCCTCAAGATGGCTTGACTCGCGCAAACAGGAAGGGGAATGGGAAGTTACCGGAAACAGCCATGAAAAGGCTGCCCGCATGTGGGTCACCAGGGGGCTCGAGAGAATTTCCGTGGACGAAGTGACCGCCGGTGACATCGTCTGGATATCGGGTCCGAAAGAGATCGGCATAGGTGACGTGTTTTCCTCACCGGAGATAGAGGATCCGGCGATGAAACCCCTTTCCATTGAGGAACCGACAGTATCCATGTTCATCCTCGTGAACAACGGTCCCTTTGCAGGACAGGAGGGTCAGGCGATCACCCTCAGACAGATCCGGTCAAGGGTGGAGAGGGAGACAAAAACAAATATTGCCCTCCACATGGAGGACCTGGGCAGGCCCGACGGTATTAAGGTCTCGGGAAGGGGAGAACTCCACCTTGCTATCCTCATCGAAGAGATGAGACGCGAAGGCTCCGAGTTCTGCGTGTCCCGCCCGGAAGTCATTACAGAGACAATAGACGGCAGACTTTTCGAGCCGATGGAAACCCTCACCTTAGACGTCCCGGGAGACTACCAGGGAGTCGTGTTCGAAAAAGTCGCCAGGAGAAAGGGAAGGATGCTGAACCTGCTCAATCTTCCTAACGGGGAGATTCTCCGGATGGAGTTCTCCATTCCCACCCGTGGTCTTATCGGATACCGGGGGGAATTCCTCACCGATACCCGCGGCCTGGGGATAATGTCCTCCTCTTTCAACGGTTACGGACCATGGGCCGGGGATATCAACCCCAGGAACCGGGGTTCCGTTATCAGCCTGGAAGAGGGTGAGGCTACGGCTTACCAGATCGAGAACCTGCAGGAGCGGTGCACCCTTTTCATCAAACCCATGGACCGTGTCTACGAAGGAATGATAGTCGGCGAGAACTCCCGACCGGGAGACATGGTCTGCAACCCCACAAAGAAAAAGCAGATGACGAACCACCGTTCATCCACCCAGGACCAGTACACGAAGCTGGACGTGCCAAGAGCGATGTCTCTGGAAAAAGCGATCGAATGGATTGCCCAGGATGAACTGGTGGAGGTCACACCGCATTCGGTCAGGATCCGCAAGGCCGTCCTCGATGAAAATGAGAGGAAAAAACGGCTTCACAGGGCAGTCTCATAAAAAAACGGCCGCTTGAAAGCGGCCGTTCTGCTTTTCATGGTGCGGAGGGGGAGACTTGAACTCCCACAGCCCGTAAGCCACTAGGCCCTCAACCTAGCGCGTCTACCTGTTCCGCCACCCCCGC
>CAZAMZ010000161.1:0-4240 GCA_964486375.1 uncultured Synergistaceae bacterium
ATGTGTTAAGCACGCCGCCAGCGTTCGTCCTGAGCCAGGATCAAACTCTCCATATAATACTTCGAGTCTCGCCCGCTCCTTCTCCTGCCTATATACCTTTGTCAAGGTGCATGGATCCTTCCCCATTTTCAGGGGCGACGATTATAATACAGGGGCAATTCCCCGGTGTCAACAATTACCTGTGGTATTTATTACTTTATTTTTGTTTCCTGGTTGTATCGTTTTGCTTACATTATTGTGCCTGACGATGCCAGGAAGCCTTGATCAGGTGTTTACCGCACCTTCCATGTTGTTATTGGCAGGTAGCGGTCTGAAAAAAGGAAAAAGGTATTATGTATCCATAGCTATTTTTCCTCTTCGTCGATCTTGATATTAAGGACTCCCTCCTCTATCTCCAACTCGGCCTTTTCAAGCAGGTCCCCGTTATCAATCTCATCGTCCCCGGACTCGGGAACGGGGAATGCCATCCCTTCCGTTGCCTTTGCCTTGACTGCGGAAATGATCTCTTCCATCAGGTCCATGTGCTCAATAAGGTATTTGCCGACGCTCTCCTTGCCCTGGCCCAGGGTTTCACCCTTGTAGGCGATCCAGGACCCCTTTCTTTTCAATATGTCGTAATCAAGCGCGAAATCGACCAGGGAGATCTCCATGGGAATACCCCGGCCGTAAATAAGCGAGGCATGGGCAGTTCTGAAGGGGGGAGCCTGCTTGTTCTTTACCACCTTGATCCATAGTTCATGGCCCAGGGTCTCGTCGCCCCTTGAAATGGTCTTTCCCCTTTTCACTTCTATTCTGACGGAACTGTAAAACTTGAGGGCCCTTCCCCCGGTGGTGGTTTCCTGGGGTCCCCCGTAGCCGGTGGTCGATATCTTGGCCCTTAACTGGTTTATGAAGATAACTACGCAGTTGCTCCTGGAAATTGCCGAGGTGAGCCTTCTCAGGGCATATGACATAAGCCTCGCCTGGAGTCCCACCTGGCTGTCACCGATCTTGCCGTCAATTTCGGCCTGTGGCGTAAGGGCCGCCACCGAGTCGACCACAATAACGTCAACAGCTCCGCTGCGGACCAGTGTCTCGAGGATGTAGAGGGCCTGCTCGCCGCTATCGGGCTGTGCAACGTACAGGTCTTCTATCTTGACCCCGAGGGAATGGGCAAGCCGTGGGTCTAGAGCGTGTTCGGCGTCAATGAAAGCCGCAACCCCTCCTGCTTTCTGGGCCTCTGCCAGGGCATGCAGCGCCAGGGTCGTCTTGCCGCCACCTTCCGGGCCGAAGACCTCTATTATCCTTCCCCTGGGGTAACCCCCTATACCGAGGGCTATATCAAGGGACAGAACACCCGTAGAAATGACCTCTGCCGGGGTCGAAAAACTCTCACCCAGGCACATGATCGCCCCGTCACCGAACTTGCTCCTGATGTCGCTCAATGCCTGGTCAAGAACATCCTCCCTGGTCGCATTACCTTTGCGCTTGGCCATTGTCACTGCACCTCCTGGTCGTTTTTCAGATCGAAAACCGTAATAGGCGAATATACTGGACCCTCCGGGCGAAGTTCACTCCTCATAAGGATAACCGTAGAAACTTCCCACTCTCCCCAGGATCCGCTGCTGCTGTTCATCTCCCTCATGACGCCTACAGGAAGTTCAACGTTCGCAGGAACCCTTGCAAGAGTGACATGAGGGTGAAAGGGGCGTTTTTCCCTTTCAAGACCGGCAGCGATCGCAGCCCGTTCAACGACGGAGGCGATCTTCTGAACCTGGTCATCCTCACCGCCGATCCCGGCCCAAAGAACCCTGGGCTGGCGAAAGCCCGGGAAAGCACCGACGCCTGCCAGTTCCAGAATGAAGGGTCTGGTGCTTTTAAGAGCGAGGCCATGCTCGATAGCACTTTCGAGCTTGTAGAGGAGGGTATAAGGTATCTCTCCGCAGAACTTCAGTGTTACGTGGTAAGCATCCTCCCTGACCCATCGGAATTCCGGGGCCAGCCTTCTGAACCGGAAAACCCATTGTTTGAGGTTTGTCCGGACTTCTTCTCCAATCTCAACGCATACGAAGCACCTTACAAGATCATCGGTCATTATTTCTACCTCCGGTGCTCCTCCAGAGGGCTTCAAGAGCCACATGGACAGAAAAAAACCTGATCTCGGATCTTGATCCTTCGAAATGCCTCGAAAAGGTCCTCTCCCCCGTCGGTGAGACCACAGAGAACCAGACGAGCCCGACGGGTTTCTCGGCTGTTGCTCCTCCAGGGCCGGCAATGCCCGTCACGGAGCAGGCGATATCGGTACCGAAAATCGCCTTTGCACCCCTGGCCATGAAAAGGGCACATTCCCCGCTGACAGCCCCATGTTCCCTTATGACCAATGGGGGTACTTCAAGCAGTCTGATCTTGGCTTCGTTGGAATAACAGATCACACCGCCGGGGAATACTTCCGACGAACCTGGCGTTTCGGTTAGGGCTCCGGAAAGGAGGCCGCCGGTACATGACTCAGCCGTGGAAATTCTCAACCCTCTCGAAGCAGCCATCGCAATGACAGCCCGGGCAAGGCTGCATGCATCTCCAGGAACAATACTGTCTGATCCCCCTGAAAAAGAGACCTTGACTGTGTTCGCTTCAGACAGCTTTGAATTCCTCACTTCTGTCAGGGAGGTGTTTTCGAGAATAACAGTCACGCCATCCTTTCTCCTGTCCTCTGTTGCTTTCACTGGGTGCACGGCCTTCATCACCTGATCACCACAGGCCGGGGATCTTCTGGAAACCCCCGTCAAAAAACAGCCAGATGGCACCCCGGAGGAGCAGATTGGATATGACGCCTGCTACAATGTCGTCGGCCATTATTCCAATTCCTCCAGGCAGCTTTTCTGCGTTCCTGACCGGAAATGGTTTAACGATATCAAGGATCCTGAAAAGGCCAAGGGCTGGGATGAAATAACCGGGCCCATGTCCATAAAGGGCGACCCACATGCCCGCGATCTCGTCGATAACCACTTCCGGGGGGTCTTCAGCGGACAATGTTGCTGCATAGGCTCCCGATGCTATCGCCCCGGCAATGATCGTTGCGGCCAGAAGAAAAAGGTTTACGGGTATAACAAAAGCGGCAAGAACGGCTACAAAGGATGCGACCGTTCCAGGCATTTTTGTCAGGAAACCCAGTCCAAGACAGGTGCTTAAAGCCTTTTGCCACCCCATACGCTTCAATTTCCTGCGACCTCCCCGACCAGGTCATGCTCGAAAGCCCCGGTAATACGGACGTTCATGAAATGTCCAGGAACGGCTTCACCCCTGAGTGAAGCTTCTATTACGCCGTCAACTTCAGGCGCTTCCCTGAAAGATCTGCCCTCAAGGTAGCCTTCCTTTTTATGGACCTCTTCCACAAGAACCTTCAGGACCCTGCCCTCGAAGATCTTCTGTCTTTTCAGGGAGACCCCTTCCTGAAGGGAGAGCAACCTTTCAAGTCTCTCTTCCTTTATATCCCCGGGGACCTGGCCATCCATGCCAGCGGCCCCGGTTCCCTCCTCCGGGTAAAAGGTGAATGCCCCTGCCCTGTCGATCTCCGCTTTCTCGAGAAAGCCAAGGAGGGTTCTGAAGCGTCCTTCCGTCTCACCGGGGAACCCGACCATAAGGGTCGTTCTTAAAGCAAAATCGGGGTCGAGGGTGCGGGCATACGAAAAGAGTTCCAGCACCTTTTCACCTTCTGTACCCTCCCTGTTCATGGCTTTCAGTATATCGGGGTCGGCGTGCTGAACGGGAACGTCGAGATAATTCAGGAACAATTTGCTTCCCGCGACCTTATCGATCAGTTTTTTGTCCACCCTTAGAGGGTGAAGGTAAAGGAGACGAAACCAGACATCCTGACCCTTGAAACGATCCTCGATCGATTGCATCAGGTCTCCGAGGGAATTGCCTGGCGCAAGATCTCTTCCGTAGGAGGTGAGGTCCTGCCCTACGAGACATATCTCTTTCGCCCCGGAAAGTATCAGCTTTTCGGCCTCCTTGACTATCAAGGAAGGCGGGGTGCTGGCGAGCCTCCCCCGGATACTTGGTATCATGCAGTAGCTGCAGCGGTTATTGCAACCTTCGCTGATCTTAAGGTATCGGCTCCACGGTCCGTTGCCAGGTAGGGTTTCCTGATCCGGGAACAGTTCCCTGCACCCGAAAGCTCTTGCAACTTCCTCTAGATCACCGGCTTTAGCCCAGAAGTCCGCCGAGGGTATCTCTTTGCGAAGTTCAACGCCATACCTGT
>CAZAMZ010000162.1:0-4225 GCA_964486375.1 uncultured Synergistaceae bacterium
TCAACCGCCTTCGACCACTCGGCCAGCCCTCCGACGGCTTTCAATTATAATAAATCCTGATAGAATTAGCCAACACTCTTTTTCACACTCTTTCTCATAAACTGGAAGGGGGAGTGATCCCCTGGATCGGAGGTGTTCCTGTTGAGATCGAAAAAAGCTGCCGTTACAGCCCTTGTTGTTGCTTCGATGGTCCTTTTCTGTGCAAAAATGGTTCTGGCCCAGAGTGCCTGCGAGGTACCCCAGGACCTGACGCTGATCATCATGGACGCAAAATGGGACTTCGATATAGACACCGGAAGGCTATCGGGCGAGGGCACAATAAAGAACATTTCGGAAAACGACGTAGTGGCCCCGGGACTATCCGTGGGGATCTTCGGGGTGACCGGGGAATTCATCAACAGCGTTGCACAGAGAGGGTCCGTAGTCAGGCTTGAGCCGGGAAAATCCGTGAATGTCAAGTTCCAGATCGACCTTAAAGAGGCGCCGGCAACGGTCATGTTCACGACCTTCGAAGGGATGGCCAGCACCTGAGGTTAGCATTCTTCCCGCGTCGCGGGGTTTTTCAAAAAGCGTTAGACGTCAGACGTTAAACGTTAGACGATTTACGATTCACGATTTACGGGGTAATCAAGTACCCAGGGAGGTCGATGCCATGAAAATGGACGAGATCATAGAAAGTTATGTCTGCAAACCTTCCCGTATAGCTGTTGCAGGAGCTTCCTCAAAACAGGACAGGGCCGTATACGGGGTAATGGAGTACCTTGCGGGGAAGGGTTTCAAGATTTTTCCGGTCAATCCGTCATGTGTGGGAGAAAAGATCCACGGACTGGATTGCATGGCTTCCATAACCGATATCAAGGGGGATTTCGACGTTGTGGCCCTTTTCATATCCCCTTCGAAACAGCAGCCGGTTCTTGAGGACCTGGAAAAACTGGGCCGCAAGCCAATTGTCTGGATGCAGCCCGGTGCGGAAAATGACGATGCCGAGAACCTTCTCAAGGGAAAGGGTTTCGAAGTGGTAAAAGGTGCCTGCCTGATGATGACCCATCAGGTCTATTGTCACGGACAAGGTTAAAGGATATGGCCTGGGGTATTGACCTTGAAGGAACAAAGAGGTATCCTTTGGTCATAAGTTAGGCTAACCTAATATAAAACGGACAAGAGGCGATACTTATGACCGAACGTTACGTCTATATGGATCACTCGGCCACCACTGCCGTGGACGGGTCAGTACTTGAGGCCATGCTGCCCTTCTTCTCGGATAATTACGGCAACCCCAACAGTCTGCATATATGGGGAAGGACTGCCAGGAAGGCCGTTAACGAGGCCAGGGAGAAGGTCGCCAGTCTCATTGGTGCCGATGCACCCGAGATAATTTTCACGGGCGGTGGCAGCGAGGCCGACAATCTGGCTATAAAGGGAGCGGCCTCCACCAGGAAAGACAAGGGGAAGCATGTCATAACGACAGCCGTGGAGCATCACGCGGTTATAGATGCTTTCAAGTGGCTCGAAAAAGAAGGTTTCGAGGTGACCGTTCTGCCCGTAGACGAGAAGGCTATGGTCAGGATATCTGACCTTGAGAGCGCCCTCAGGCCGGACACGATCCTTGTTTCCATCATGTATGCCAACAACGAGGTCGGGACCATCCAGCCCGTGGCAGAAGCGGCCAGGATATGCAGCGACCGGGGTATCCTTTTCCACGTCGACGGTGTACAGGCCGCCGGGCACATCCCCTTTAACGTCAGAGACATGGGTATTGATATGCTTACCATGTCGGCTCACAAGATGTACGGACCAAAGGGCGTAGGGGGGCTTTACATCCGTAAGGGTGTCAAGATCGAACCGCTGATCCATGGCGGAGGACAGGAAAGGGGCCTGAGGTCGGGCACCGAGAACACTGCGGGGATAGTCGGTTTCGGGGCATCGGCCGAACTGGCTCTCAGGCGCCTTGCCGACGGATCTGTCAGGGAGGAGATCCGCCTCAGGGATCTTCTTATCGACAGCGTTACTTCGTCGATCGAAGATGCCTATCTGACCGGACACAGGACGGAAAGGCTGCCCTTCCACGCCAGTTTCTGCATTGGCTCCCTGGAGGGGGAATCGATGCTTCTGAGGCTGGATGCCGCCGGGATAGGAGCGTCCAGCGGTTCAGCCTGCACATCGGGGAGCCTTGAGCCGAGTTATGTCCTGCTTGCCATGGGCATCTCCCATGAACTTGCCCACGGATCGCTCAGGTTCTCCCTTGGGAAGGATACAAGCCAGGAAGATATCCGGTACGTGGCGGAGAACCTCAAGAAGATAGTCTCTGATCTCCGGGCATTGTCTCCGCTCTGGAAGAACAGGGGGTAAAGGATATGTACACTGAAAAGGTAATGGAACTCTTCATGAATCCCAAGAACGCCGGCCGAATGGAAGATCCCGACGGTGTCGGGGAGGTGGGCAACAGCCGGTGCGGGGATATCATGAAAATCTATATCAAAGTCAGGGATGACCGCATTGAGGACATCTCCTTCGAGACCTTCGGGTGTGCTTCGGCCATAGCCTCCAGTTCAATGGTCACGGAGATGGTCAAGGGGCTGACCCTGGACGAGGCTCTTGCCATATCGAACAAGGATGTTGTGAATGCCCTTGGGGGCCTCCCGCCCCAGAAGGTGCACTGTTCCCTTCTGGCTGAAGAGGGTATCCAGGCGGCCATCGAGGACTACCGTTCAAGACAGAAGGCGAAAGCGGAGGCCACAGCGTGAGCGGCAGAGTGGTAGCGGTCTGCGTTTCCGAGTCGAAGGGGACGCCCAAGACCGATGTGGGGGAAGGGATCCTGCTCCCTGGTCTTGGAATAGATGGCGATGCCCATGCAGGTTTTGCCCATCGCCAGGTGAGCCTTCTTGCAGTCGAGGATATCGAGACTATGAAGGAGAAACTCCCCGACCTTGTCCCCGGCAGTTTCGCCGAGAATATTACCGTCGAGGGTTTTGATTTGTCGTCCCTTTCCATAGGTGACCGTATCAGGGTTGGAGAGGCTCTGCTGGAACTCAGCCAGATAGGCAAGGAGTGCCACACGCGCTGTGCCGTCTACCACAAGACGGGGGACTGCATAATGCCCAAAAAGGGACTCTTCTTCAAGGTTATAGAAGGGGGAAGGGTCGCTTCCGGGGATAAGGTGGACATGGTCTGATTTCACCGTTCCACCCGCCAGGTGCCACAAAAATGTATCATGCGAGGGACCCGTCAGGGTCCCTTTTGTTTTTGTTCCTGCAATGTCATATACTTTTCGGGGTACTTAAGTCCGCAGGGAGGGGCATACCATGGGTCCTGTCATCACTACGGTCATCAGGGTCCGTTACGGGGAAACGGACCAGATGGGTATAGCCTACTACGGCAACTACCTTACCTGGTTCGAGATAGGAAGGACCGAATTCTGCAGATCCCTGGCGGCCCCCTATGCCAGGTGGGAGAAACAGGGGATATTCCTCCCCGCGGTAGAGGCCTACGTGAGATACAAGGATCCCCTGAGGTACGACGAAAGAGTTCATATAAAGACGAGCATCCGGGAGGTGACTTCTCACAGCCTCGCCTTCAATTACAGGGTGACGCCAGAGGAGCGTAGCCGCCTTGCGGCGGAGGGTTGGACAAGGCACGCTTTTTGCGGTCCTGAGGGCCGACTTCTCCGTGAGCCTGAACCGTTCTACAGCTGGTTGAAGGAAATATCAAGATCTTCAGCGGAAGAGGTGGTGCAGCGTGAGCAATAAACAGATACTTCTGGGCAACGAGGCAATAGCCCGTGGTGTGGTTGAGGCCGGTTGCGAAGTGGCCGCGGCATATCCGGGAACACCCTCGTCTGAAATACTTCCGGCAATTGCCAAGTGGGCCGAATGAACCGTCAAAAACAGGGCAAAACATGCTTAACGGTACGATTTTCCCCTTGATTTCTTGCAAAGAGCCAATCCGGCCAGCACCCCGACAGAGGCGGCCTGAAGCTGCCGACCCCCGCCGAGGTGCGCGATTTCTCTGATGGGCCCCCATGAACCGATCAGGCGGCGGACGTATGGCTGCCCGCCTGATGGGCTCCGGACGGGGCCGCCGCCATTCCCATCACCGCGCTTGATCCGCATCTCGTGCGGCTTCTCCTGCGGTCCCGGCGCTTTTGGATCCCGGTCTCCTACATTGGCGCTCAAGGCATACTCGCCGAGCGGCCCACTTCAGAACTCTTCCTGATTACGCCGCCTCT
>CAZAMZ010000163.1:0-4173 GCA_964486375.1 uncultured Synergistaceae bacterium
GGGATCGGGATGGAGAGGATGGGTTCACCATGGTCCTTTTTCGGAAATGCCCTTGAAATAACCGACCTGAAGGGGAAGGCCAACGGTACCGATGTATCAGGCAAGATCCTGTTCGTCTTCAGCGAAATGCCCCCGGTCACTACCATCGACCTGAAAGCAAGGGAGGCCGAAGTGGATTCCTGGAGAGGATCCTTCCCCTGGCTTTCGATCGCCGAGGGGACAATAGATTCCACCGAGATAAGACTCCATGGCCCCTCAAATTCTTTGTCGGGGATCATATCCCTTAATTCTTCCAGCTTTACCCTGGCCGGACAGCCTTTCTCAGACGTTCGTTCCATTCTTGCTCTCGAGAACAGCTCAAAGATAGGCCTGGATCTCGCGGGTACCTGGCTTGATTCTTCTGTCTCGGGGAAGGGGGAGATAACCCTTGCCGAAAAACCCCTCTTCGACATAACCCTTTCCGGAAATGAACTTGATCTCGGGAAGGTTTCGACTTTAATACCTGTTGACAACCTTGACCTGTCAGGGAGGGCTTCCGGAAATGTCCGCATCTCGGGTTCAGGCAGTGACGTCCGGTCCGAGGGTGAGATATGGTCCGAAAGGATCAACACCGCTGGCGAAAGGATCGATAAGCCTGAACTCAAGTTCTCCTATATGAATGGTACGATAACACTCCAGTCCGTTACCGCCCTCTGGAGAGGAACCAGGGTCACTGGATCAGGCCCCATAGCGGGCCTCGACACAGACAAGGGGGCCTTTGATCTTTCGGGAAGGATCGAAGAGGGACCCGTTTCATCCCTGGCCGGCTTTGTGCCCGCACTGAGGGAACTTGACCTTCAGGGCCGGTCTTCAGCAGGCTGGTCCCTTAAGGGCCCGCTTAAAACCCCGACACTGGCCCTCGAGATAGGTTCACCTCTGGTTGAGATCCCCGGCCAGGCCACCATCAGGGATATGAAGATCCTTACCAAGGTGGCTTTGCCTGCCGGCAAGGAGATGCCGGATATGCGCCTTGACATGGCCGCCGGAACACTTGACCTGAAGGAGTTCTCCCTTACCTCCCTGAGGACGGCCCTGACAGTATCTTCCGGAAATATCAATATCGAGAACGCCCAGGGAGAATTCCTGGGTTCGGCAATATCCGTTTCCGGTTCGGCCAGGCTTCCCTCAGGCAACAGGCCGGGCAGTGTCGACCTGAAGGGTGCGGCGACAGAAGTGGACCTCTCGGTACTGGAGGGAGCTGTCCCCTTCAAAATAACAGGACCTGTCGAGACACAGTTCACAATATCGGGGGACCTCCCTGGCCCGGATATTACCTTTTCCGGAAAGTCGCCCTGGATAGTACTGGCGGGGCTTAACCTGTCGGACCTTTCCTTTTCCGCAAAAGGGGATCTGTCCAGGCTAACGCTGGAGGAGTTCAGGGGTTTCGCCGGTGAAGGGGCCCTTTCGGCCACGGGAGAACTTTCTTTCGAGGGGGAGGGGGTACAGGCGGATCTCAAACTTGAAGGGGCCGGACTGGACCTGGCCCTTATCACGAAAGAGATCCAGGGTAATGGTGCTTTGGGCCTCTCCGGGAACTTTGACGCATCGATGACCGGTTACCTGAAGGAAGGCAAATGGGAAGGCAAGGGAGAACTGTTCTCCAGGTCTTTAACTGTTTTTGGCCTTAACTTTACTGACGCATCCATACCCGTTGTCATCCAGGAGGGGAGCGCCAGGGCGGAAAATGCCCGGGGCAGATTTTACGGTGGAGATATCACCGCCGACGCATCCATGGAAACATCCTCGGGAAGATGGACCTTAAGGACCTCCGCCGCCGGGGTCGAACTTGGACCGGCCATAAGAGCCAGGATACCCCTGGAGGGTCAGATATCCGGTAAAGCCGACCTGGACATGAGCCTTTCTGGAGCCCTGGGGAGGCATGTGCTCACCACGGGTCGAGGCAACCTGGTTGCCACCGATGGCGAGATATCGGGTTTCAGAGCCCTGAACGCCATATCCTCGGCTTACGGGATGTCCTCGATCCGCTACCGCATGATCGACGCCAATTTCAAGGTGGACGGCAACGTCTTCACACTTCTGCCCGGAAGCAGGGCCACAGCCTACCCGGAAGACCCTCTTTACCGTTACCTGACCGTCGATGGCCCGGCCGGACCGGGAGGTAACATTAACCTATACTGCTCCGGCCTTGTGAATGTCCAGGCCTTGAACACCCTTCTCGGGGCGATCCAGGGACTCGCGACAGCAGGTGCCGCTTCCCCTGAGGCCCTGATCGAAGGTCTCATAGGAGGGGTAGTCGGTGGCCTTGGAAGACAGGATTTCCGGGATACGAGCTTCCGGATAGGCGGAACATGGGGCACTCCTTCTTTTTCCAGTTTCCGGATAGCTCCCGCTCCCGGCGCGGCTCAGCCGGCACCCCAGGCGGGTGGTGTAGGGCAGTCCATGCAGAAGGACACCCAACACAGGATCACCATCACGATCCCGACCGGCGAGGGCCCCGCAAAGACTGAGGACACGGGAGACCAGATAAAACAGCAGGTGATAGAACAGTTGCTGAGGAATATTCTTCCCGGCAAATAATAACGGTCGCCGTTCACGAAAAGACAGGGGGCTGCCTCCGGCAGCCCCCTGTTTCACGTGAAACATACAGGAATTTTATTCCCTGTGTTCCTTTAGTATCTCCAGAAGCCGGTCCTGGTCAATATTCCCGCCGGAAATCACCACACCGACCCGCTTTCCTTTGACGGGGATCTTGCCGGACATGATCGCCGCAACACCGACCGCACCTGCCCCTTCCACCACCTGGTGATGATGGGAGTGGAGGAATGCGATGGCCCTTGCAATGTCAGACTCCAGGACATCGACAAAGCCGGTAACCCTTTTCCGCGCAAGGTCCAGCAGGCTTTGAGGTATCGACCCGGTAAGCCCGTCGGCAAGGGAGTCTTCGTAAGTTACGTCAAGCACCTTGCCCCCCGGCCAGGAGACCACATAGGGGTTGGATGCCACGGACTGGACCCCCCAGATCTCCGCACCAGGCCTCAATGCCTTGACGGCTATGGCGACCCCGTTAAGCAGCCCTCCGCCTCCTGCCGGTGATATGACCATATCCATCTCAGGTTCGTCCATCATCATTTCAAGCCCAAGGGTACCGGCACCGCTCATGATGAAGTGATCCTCGTATGAAGAGACGTAGGTCATCCCTTCTTCTTTCTGAAGCCTGTGAGCCTCATCCTCGGCATCATCGTATAAATGACCCGTTACCCTCAGCTCAACAAGGTCCCCGCCAAGTCGCTTGATGGCTTCCTGTTTTGTCCGGGGGCAGACACCGGGAACACATATCACTGCCCTTGTTGAAAGGGATCTTGCCGCCATGGCGACACCCTGGGCGTGATTTCCGCTGGAAGCCGTCACTACGCCCTTTGCCCTCTCTTCATCGGAAAGGCTGAACATCTTGTTAAGGGCGCCCCGGATCTTGAAAGAGCCGCATATCTGCTGATTCTCCCATTTCAGGAATACATCTGCGCCTGAAAGACCGCTCAAGGCGTCGGACCTCTCTGTGGGGGTATGCCTCACCTTCCCTCTAAGGAATCGGGCTGCAAGCAGGACGTCAGAGATCTGGGGATCAAGATGCATAGAGATCACCTCCGGAAGATATCTTTAACTGATGATACACGACCGACGACCTTTCAAGGAATCCCCGGTTCTCAACGGGGCGCATTTTCAGCTGCAAGGGTGCAAAGGGCCTCAATGGCTACCTCTATCTCCTGTTCGGTGTTGAAATACCCGATGCTTACGCGAAGGGCACCTGAAGGGAATGTCCCCAGGGTCCTGTGCCCCAGGGGTGAGCAGTGCAGGCCCGGCCTGGTCTCGATCCCCCTCCTTTCGGAGAGTTCAAAGGCGGCCGTCCCGTTGTCCATTCTGTCGAGGTTCATTGCAAATACGGCAAGCCTCTCCCTGCCGATCTCCGATCCGTAGATATGAAGCCCCGGTATTGTCCTTATACCTTCAAGAAACCTTACCAGCTCCTCATAGGATTGGGCAAGGCTCAAGCTTGTTATTAAAAGTAGAGAAATTAAAAGCCTCATAGTCTGTGAAGCCTCCTCAAAAAGGACAGTATCACATCATACCACATAAAGGTATGCTCAAAGCTGACCGCATCATAATTATCCTGTATCG
>CAZAMZ010000164.1:0-4139 GCA_964486375.1 uncultured Synergistaceae bacterium
TCCGGCCGGGGCCGGCCTGACAGCCTGCCCCTTGTTGATCCAGACCTTTATTCCTATGACTCCGTATATGGTTTTCGCCTCGGCAAACCCATAATCGATGTCTGCCCTGAGGGTCGATAGAGGGAGACGTCCCTCCAGATACCATTCTGTCCTTGCTATTTCTGCGCCGCCAAGTCTTCCGCTGCACTGGATCTTTATGCCTTCGGCACCGGACTTCATGGCACGGAAGATGGACTGTTTCATCGCCCTCCTGAAACTGACGCGCCTCTCCAGGGCTGATGCCACCCCTACGGCTACTACCTGGGCTTCCTTGTCAGGGTTCTTGATCTCCTGGACGTTTATCATGACCTTGTTGCCGGTCAATTCCTGGATCTCCTCCCTGACCTTCTGGATCTCTGTTCCGCCCTTTCCGATAACTACACCTGGCCGGGCGGTCCATATTGTAAACCGGATGACCTTCCCTATCCTCTCGATCTCTATCTTCGAGATACCGGCATGAGACCACCTTTTCTGGATCCAGTTCCTCAGCTTGAGGTCTTCATGAAGTTTACCGGCGTAATCCTTCCGGCCTGCGTACCATCTTGATTCCCAATCACGCACTATTCCAAGGCGATACCCAACAGGGTGTACTTTCTGGCCCAACGGTCAACCCTCCTTAGCGCTCTGCAACCACTACGGTGATATGGCTGGTGCGATGCTTGTAGGCATGCACCCTGCCCATGGAGACTGGCTGCCAACGCTTCATAGATGGACCCTGGTCGGCATACGCCTTTACTACAACCAGTCGATCCATGTCCATTCCATAATTGTGCTCGGCATTGGCGATCGCGCTCTTTAGCACTTTTTCGATAACCCTGGCCGCTTTCTTCGGCGTAAATCGGAGAGCGTCCAGAGCCTGTCCGGCCTTTTTCCCGCGAATGATCGTCAGGACCTGCCTGGATTTTGTAGGCGATACGCGAACCTGCCTTGCAACGGCTTTCGCTTCCATAAAAAGCCCCTCCTAACGGACGCGGGTGGAGCGTTCCTGCCCGGCGTGACCGCCGAACTTGCGCGTGGGCGCGAACTCTCCAAGCTTGTGTCCAACCATGTTCTCGCTGATGAAGATCGGGATGTGGGTCCTGCCGTTGTGTACGGCGATAGTATGGCCGATCATGTCAGGAACAATGGTGGAGCGTCTGGACCACGTCTTGATTACCCTTTTTTTGCCCTCTTCGTTCATTGCTTCAACCTTTCGAAGAAGCTTCTGTTCTACAAAGGGCCCTTTTTTCGTGGAACGAGCCATTTCCGTCCCTCCCTGCCACTACTTCTCGAAACGTCGCCGTACGATGAACTTGTCCGACGGCTTACGTTTTCGGGTTCTATACCCCTTGGCGGGTGTCCCCCAAGGAGATACCGGATGCTTGTGCGATTTGCTGCGGCCTTCGCCGCCGCCCATGGGATGGTCGACGGGGTTCATGACCATGCCCCTTACATGGGGACGCCTTCCGAGCCAGCGGGTCTTTCCCGCCTTCCCGTGGGTTACGTTCTCATGGTCCTCGTTGCCGATCTGTCCGATGGTTGCCATGCATTCCAGCAATGCCAGGCGAAGTTCGCCGCTCGGCAGCCTTAGGAATGCCTTCTTCCCCTCCTTGGCCATCAACTGCGCCGAGGTTCCTGCCGACCTTACCAGCACGCCGCCGCGTCCCGGCTCGAGCTCGATATTGTGGATGAAGGTCCCCACGGGGATGTCCCTCAGTTTCAACGCATTACCAGGGCGGATATCAGAATCGGGCCCTGCGGTAACGGTATCCCCGACGCCCAGGCCGACAGGGGCAAGGATGTACCTCTTCTCCCCGTCAACATAGTTGATGAGGGCTATCCTGGCGGAACGGTTCGGATCATATTCGATAGAAGCGACCTTTCCGGGAACTCCTATCTTGTTCCTCCTGAAATCGATGATCCTGTAAAGCCTCTTGGAACCCCCTCCGCGGTGCCTCATGGTTACCCTTCCGAGGTTGTTGCGGCCAGCTGTCTTTTTCAGGGATTCTACAAGGGACTTCTCCGGTTCCGTCTTTGTGATCTCCTCGAAAGAGGAGGTTGTCATGAATCTTCGTCCGGGCGTATAAGCCTTGTATTTTTTGATACCCATCTTCAATACCCTCCCCGTCTACGCGTTAGCGCCCTCAAAGAACTCAATGCGCTCACCGGCCGCGACGGTTACGATCGCTTTCTTCCAGGACCTTGACTTGCCCAGGAAGGCTCCCATCCTCTTCGGTTTCGGCCTTACGTAGATAGTGCTTACTTTAACCACCTTGACCTTGAAGAGTGCAGAGACGGCATCCCTGACTTCGATCTTGTTGGCCCGGGGGTTAATTTCGAACGTATACTTGTTCTGCTCCATAAGCCGGCTGCTCTTTTCCGTGATGACCGGCCTCAGGATTATGTCCTGCGGCAGTGTTCTCATGCCCCGTACACCTCCTCGATCTTTCTGGCGGCGTCCATGGTGATGACCATTCTGCGGTTGTTGAGAATGTCGTAGACATTAATGCTGTCCACGTGAAGGATCATCGCACCGGGGATGTTGGCAGCCGAACGGTATATTGCCGGGCTGCTCTCGCCAACCATGATCAGGACCTTGTTGCCGGCATCGATCTCCGACAGGAAAGAGACCATGCTCTTCGTGCTCGGCTTCTCGATGTCCACGCGGTCCAGAAGGACAAGGTTCCCTTCGCTGACCTTCAGTGAAAGGGCGCTCTTAAGTGCCAGCCTGCGGACCTTCCTGTTCACCTTCTGGTAATAGTCCCTCGGGTGCGGTCCATGGGTGATACCGCCGCCGACCCAGATCGGCGACCTTCTGCTGCCATGCCTTGCCCTCCCGGTATGCTTCTGCCTCCAGGGTTTCCTGCCGCCTCCGCGGACTTCCCCGCGGGTCTTCGTAGAGTGGGTCCCCTGCCTGGCGTTGGCCTGCTGGGCCACTACCACCTGGTGCATGGCAGGAACATGGACCGGAGCGGCGAAGACGGAGTCGGAAAGGGTCTCTTCACCTATGATCTCGCCTTTGAAATTGATTACCTTAACAGTCGGCATCTCTCCGCTGCCCCCTTACCGTGGCGCCTTGACCTGCTTGCGGATCATCACAAGGCCGTTCCTCGGGCCCGGGATGGCTCCTTTAATAAGCAGAAGGTTGTTTTCAGTGTCAATGCCGGCAATGGAGAGGTTTTTGACGGTGACCCTGTCTCCGCCCATCCGGCCAGGCATTGTCTTGCCTTTGAAAATGTGGCTCGGTGAGCTGCTTGCTCCGGCCGAACCCGGTTCCCTGTGGAACTTGGACGCGCCATGACTGGCCGGTCCGCCTCCGAAATGGTGTCTCTTGATAACACCGGCAAAACCCTTTCCCTTGCTTTTGCCGATGACATCGACGGTCTCGCCGTTCTCGAAAAGTTCCACCGTTACGACTCCGCCCACCTCAAGATCATCGGTGTCGTCTATACGGAATTCCCGGATCCACCTTTTCGGGTCAAGACCCTTCTTCTCGAAAACTCCCCTTTCGGGTTTGTTAAGCCTGGATGGCTTGACATCTCCGAAAGCAAGGCTTACCGCTGTATAACCGTCGCTTTCCCTGCGTTTTACCGCCACTACACTGCACGGTCCCGCCTCAACAACCGTTACCGGGACAGACAAACCCTTTTCGTCGAATATCTGGGTCATTCCCAGCTTCCGACCTAGTATTCCCATACCCATCTGTAAGATCTCTCTCCTTTCAGCTCAGTGCTCCCCTTAAAGCTTTATCTGGATATCCACTCCGGAGGGGAGATTCAGCTGCATAAGCGACTCCATAGTCTTCTGCGTCGGATCGATGATGTCTATGAGTCTCTTATGAGTCCTCATTTCGAACTGTTCCCTTGCATCCTTGTCCTTGTGCGGGGACTTGAGGACGGTAAACTTGTTCACTTCCGTAGGAAGGGGGATAGGCCCGGAAACCTTTGCCCCCGTGCGCTGTGCCGTCTCCGCTATCTGGAACGCGGAGGAGTCCAGTGCCCTGTGGTCGAACGCCTTGAGCTTGATCCGTATCTTCTTTGCCACTGCGACTTCCTCCCTATGATCCTAGTTGTCCAGGATCTCCGTGACTACGCCAGCGCCGACGGTCCTGCCGCCCTCGC
>CAZAMZ010000165.1:0-4130 GCA_964486375.1 uncultured Synergistaceae bacterium
GCGCCGCAGGGTCGAGACCTGCAACCCCGATTACTACCGGTGGACCCAGTGGCTTTTCCTCCAGTTCCACAAGAAAGGCCTGGCCTACAGGAAGACCGCCCCGGTCAACTGGTGCGAAAGCTGCGGCACTGTCCTCGCGAACGAACAGGTCATCAACGACGGCCACTGCTGGCGATGCGCCACCCCGGTCATAAAAAAGAACCTCGAGCAGTGGTTCCTCAGGATCACCGACTACGCCCAGGAACTGCTCGATTCCCTTGAAGAACTCCCCGGCTGGCCCGAAAGGGTCAAATTAATGCAGCGCAACTGGATCGGCCGTTCCGAGGGGGTAAGGCAGAAGTTCCTTCTCGAGGGCGAGGACGTGGAGATAGAGACCTTTACCACCAGGATAGACACCATCTTCGGCGTCACCTTCCTTGCCCTGTCCCCCGAGCATCCCCTTGTACCGGAGATAGCGAAAAGGTCCCCCCGCGGCAGGGAGATGCTGGACTTCGCGGCCTCCTGCTCCGCCCAGAGCGAAAAGGACCGCACCGCCGCCGGCGAGGAAAAGCTGGGTTTCGACACCGGCTTCAGGGCGGTAAACCCGGTGAACGGCGAAAAGGTGCCCCTCTGGATCGCCAACTACATCCTTATGGAATACGGCACCGGCGCGATCATGGGTGTTCCGGGGCATGACCAGAGGGACTTCGATTTCGCCAGGAAATACGGCATTCCCGTGATACCGGTCATTACTCCCCCGGGAGAGGAACCCCTTGACGGCGAAACCATGAAAAAGGCCTTCGAGGACGACGGTATCCAGTGCAACTCAGGAAAGTTCGACGGGCTGCCCTCCTCGGAGGCGATCCCGGCAATGACGGACTGGTTCGTCTCCAGCGGGTGGGGGCAGAGGGAGATAAACTTCCGCCTCAGGGACTGGCTCATCTCGAGGCAGCGCTACTGGGGGGCGCCCATACCGATAATATACTGCGGCAAATGCGGGGCAGTTCCCGTACCCGAAAGCGAACTCCCGGTGGAACTTCCCCTGGACATAAAGATGAAGACCGGCGAGAACCCCCTGGCGGCGGCCGAGGGGTGGAAAAATACCACCTGCCCCGTCTGCGGCGGGCCCGGGGTCCGCGAGACCGACACCATGGACACCTTTATATGCTCCTCCTGGTACTTCCTCAGGTTCGCCTCTCCCTGGACGGACAAGGCACCCTTTGAAACGGAGGATACCGACTACTGGATGGCCGTCGACCAGTACATTGGAGGCATCGAACACGCCTGCCTTCACCTGATCTATGCCAGATTCTTCACCAAGTTCCTGGCCGACTGCGGCATGCTGAAGGTGAGGGAGCCCTTCACCAACCTGCTGACCCAGGGGATGGTCATAAAGGACGGGGCAAAGATGTCCAAATCGAAGGGCAACGTGGTCGACCCCGACGAGATAATCACCCGGTGGGGGGCCGACACGGCCCGACTCTTCATCCTGTTCGCCTCGCCCCCCGAAAAGGACCTGGACTGGTCCGACCAGGGAGTGGAGGGGGCCCACAGGTTCCTCCAGAGGGTCTTCAGGCTCGTGGAGACCAACCTTGACGGGCTTGCGGCCGCCGAGGACCGCATCGTTCCCATGGATTCGCTGAAGGAAAAAAGGACCCGGGACCTCAAAAGGAGGATCCATTCCACCATACAGCGGGTAACAAAGGACATCGAGGAGGAGAAGCAGTTCAACACTGCCGTTGCCAGGCTGATGGAGCTCTCCAACGACCTCGGTTCATTCAACCCTTCCTCGCCTGAAGAGTGGTCACTATTCAGGGAAGGTGCGGAGGTGCTCCTGACCTGCCTGACGCCCATTTCCCCCCATCTCTGCGAAGAACTCTGGGAAAGCCTGGGGAACGCCAGCCTTATCTCCCGGAAGGGCTGGCCTGGCGTCGACCAGTCCGCGCTGGTGGCGGACAGCGTCACCGTTGTCTTTCAGGTCAACGGAAAGGTCAGGGAACAGGTGGAACTCCCCTCGGGCCTTTCCCCCGACGAAATGCGGGAAGCCGTGCTTTCCAGCGAGGCCGTCGCAAGGCGCCTGGAGGGCAAGGAGATAGTCAAGGTGATCACCGTACCGGAAAAACTGGTCAACGTGGTGGTGAAAGGCTAGCCTTGACGAAATTCATCGTCATTTCCGGCTCCGGTTCTGCCCAGAGGGGACTTCTTGCAGGCTGCATGGAAGAACTCAGGGGGAAAGGCTTCGAGACTTTCGAACGCTTTTCCGGTGAGACCTGGCAGGACCTTGTGGATGTCCTCCAGACAGGAGGCCTTTTCGAAGACAGGCGTGCCGTGGTGGTTGAATCCGCCGACCAGCTGGGACCTGCCCCTGAGGGGCTTTTCACGGAAAGCCCGGGGAACGACCCTGCGGTGGTCTGTATCCTTGTCTGGGAAAAGGACGCCCACAAAGGGCTTACGGCCCTTCCGAAGGGGAGCTTCGAGATCCGCAAACCCGAGAAGGTGCCTTTCTGGATAGAGGGCAGGATCCAGTGGCTCGACAAGGAGGCCCGGTCCAGGAAGATCAAGATGACCAGGGGAGCCGTACAGCTTCTCGCCGAGTGGGTGGAAGAACCCGAAGTGCTCCTGGCGGAACTGCAGAAACTGGGCATCGCGGCAGAAGGCGCGGAGGTCGATGAAGCACTGGTCGAGGCCCTCGTGGTCGACGAGGGGGGCAAACAGATGCTGGCCCTTCTTGACGGCCTCTGCAGGGGTGAGGCATCAACGGTCATCCAGGCCCTCTCCTCCCTGCGCAGGAGGGAAGAGCCTCTCAAGATCATCAGCGCCCTTCACAAGCGGATGCGTATTGCCATGTACCTTTCAAGGGTGACCCCCGCCCTCGGGCAGATCCTGGACTCCGCCCTTGAGGTTAAGCCGTACCAGGGGAAGATGGCAAAAAGGGCTGCCGCGGTCTTCCCGAAAAGGGCGGTAAGGGATTTTGTCCTTTCCATGGCCAGGGAGAGCGCCGCCATAAAAAGCGGGCTCGGGAGGGGATGGGACGGTCTTGAAATGGAGATACTGAGGCTGCTGTCATCATCGACAAAACAACATGGCCACGGGAAAAATGTCCCACCCGTGGCCTTGTGATCCTTTTTCAGTAAAAGGCCTTCTGAATATTTAACTAAGCCTGCTGGTCCAGGGTCTTGACCGCTCTGGTCAGCCTGGATTTCCTGCGGGCAGCCGTATTCTTGTGAATGACCCCTTTGACAACCGCCTTGTCGATAGCGGACTGGGCTTCGTCAAGCCTTTTTACGGCCAGATCCCTGTCGTTGCTGTCGACGGCTTCCAGGACCTTTTTGGCGCTGGTCTTGCACCTGGTTGTCCAGTAGCGGTTGTAGATCCTGTTCCTTTCGGACGTCCGCACCCTTTTTTCGGCGGATTTCTTGTTCGGCATTGTGTCACCCCCTTTACAGGCAGGCCACATTTTAACATGGCGGTTGCCATATCCGCAACAAGCGGAGATTATTATATCCGGGTCAAACCAGAAGATTCTATCATGAAATGCAAGGGAGGGTAAGAGATTGGAGATAGGCGTCGGTCTTGTCACTGCCATGGCTGTCGCGCCGGGACTCGCCCTCCTCTGGTGGTTCTACAACAGGGACTACCTGGAGCCGGAGCCGCTATCGCTGGTGTTCTCGGCCTTCTTCCGGGGGATGCTCTTCGTCTTCCCCGCGGGCTTCGTGGAGAGGATCACCGGCGGCTTCCTCGCCTTTTCTCCGCTGATCACGGCCTTCGTGGGGGTGTCGCTGGTGGAGGAGTACTTCAAGTGGGTGGCGCTTAGAAGATACATCCTCTCTCCCGAGTGCGACGAATGCTACGACGGAATAGTCTACGGTACCAGCGTAGCCCTGGGGTTCGCCACCATGGAGAACATCTTCTACGTGGTGGGAGCCATCAACCCCTGGGCAGTGGCGGGGTGGAGGGCCCTTCTATCGGTTCCGCTCCACGGCCTCTGCGGGCTCATGATGGGCTACGAAGCGGCCAGGCAGAAGATGATCACCGGGACCCCCTTCAACGTGGGCAGGATACTCCTCGGTCCCGTCCTCGCCCACGGCGCCTTCAACTACCTTCTACTGACGGGGACCTTCGGGGGGTTCATGGGTGCCGCCGGGCTGGTC
>CAZAMZ010000166.1:0-4124 GCA_964486375.1 uncultured Synergistaceae bacterium
GCGCCCTTTTCCTCTATGCCATGCTCCCCGTCATCCAGAACACCTACACGGGGCTCAAGAACGTACCGCGTCACCTGATACTTGCCGCCAGGGGAATGGGCATGACCGAGTACCAGATACTGATGAGGGTGCAGGTCCCCCTGGGCCTACCCGTGATCATCGCAGGGGTCAGGGTCGCCACGGTATGGATAATAGGGACCGCAACGCTTGCCTCCGCAATAGGCGGAGGCGGGCTCGGAAGACTGATCTTCTCCGGCCTCGCGTCGATCCGCAACGAGGTAGTACTGGCAGGAGCACTTCCCGCAACTATCCTGGCACTGGGCGCCGACCAGCTTCTCAAGATGTTCCAGGCCTACGCCGATCCGAAGCGTCGGGCAATGCGCCTTTCAAATCTGGAAACACCAGGGGACAGGCCCTGAAGAATCCTGTCGAAAAAAATATCTGAAAAGGAGATGAGCAACATGAAAGGAAAGACTATGCTGCTTATGGTCCTGGCGGCCTTTGTTGTCGTGGTGGGGCTTGTGGTAATGAACGCAGGCAAAAAAGAGGTGCCGCCGGCTCCTCAGGATGCCCCAGTGGCCGAAGTGGCCCCAATGGATTACGAGGGGACCGTCAGGGTGGGAGCGCAGACCGTCAATGAATCCATAGTCCTTGCATGGATGGGCAAACTTCTCGTGGAGAACCACACCGGACTAACGGTCGACATCAATACCGAATTCGCGGCCTCTTCGGTCCTTCACCAGGCCATGGAGGGCAGGGAGCTCGACATATACCCGTCCTGGACGGGAACACAGCTGACGGGGATTCTCCGTTACGAGGGGCCCAACCTTGCCTCCGACGAGACCTTCAAAATGGTCAAGGAGGGTTTCGAGGAGAACTTCAACATGACCTGGGCCGCCCCGGTAGGCTTCAACAACACCTACGTTATGGCCCTCCCCCGTGCAAGGGCTGAACGACTGGGACTGGAGAAAGCATCGGACCTGAAGGAGCATGCGGAATACTGGAAACTGGCCGGTGACGAGAACTTCGACACCCGCCCCGATGCTTACCCGGGATGGTCAGAGGCCTACGGAATAGAATTCGGCGAGGTTCTTCCGATGCAGTACTCCATCATGTACAGGGCGATCGCCAACAACGAGGTTGATGTGATCGCGGCTTACTCCACGGATTCCCGCATCAAGAAACTGGACCTGGCCCTTCTCGAGGACGACATGTCCTTCTTCCCAGACTACAGTGCGGCCTTCGTGGTCAGAATGGAGATCCTGGATGAATACCCTGTGCTTCTGGAAGTCCTCGAGAAGCTCAGCGGTACCATAGATGAGGTGACCATGTCGGAACTCAACGGCAGGTTCGATGACGGCGAGGAACCCGAGGACATCGCGAGGGACTTCCTCTCTGAAGTGGGGCTGATCTAGGTAATATTCGGCAGACCGGGGGCCGTCCTGCTAAGGGGACGGCCCCTTTCCATTTTGCCTGATTCCCCTTAACATGATACATTGTGCCCCTGAGAGTAAGGACTATCCTAAAAAATTGTGAGGCGATACGCCATGTCCATGAGAGATATTTTCGAAAATTCTCCTTTCGGAGGCGGGGGCGGGGAACCAAGAAGACAGTTACGTCCCCTCAGGTTCAGGAAGAGCGTGTGGATCCTTTTCGGGATCATACTGCTGCTGGCGGTCGTAATCCCCGCCACGGCCACTTTCTACACCGATATGCTCTGGTTCAGGGAGCGGGGACTTTCCCAGGTGTTCTGGACCAGGCTTATCCCCCAGTGGATCCTTTTCGCAATAGCGGCGACTGCGGCGTTCGTCATTTTCTCGCTGAACTGGCTCAAGGCTCGCAGGTCGGCCATAAAGGATCTCGCTTCCTCACTCTCCGACGAGGCAGGAGATATGCCCCTTCGGGCTTCGGCAGTGGTGGTCATGATCATCGCCGGGGCGCTGGCCGTAATGAACGGACTCGGTATCCGCTCGGAATGGATGACGGTCCTTCAGTTCTTCAACAGGACCCCCTTCGGGAAAAGCGACCCCCTCTTCGGGAAGGACATAGCCTTCTATGTCTTCGAGATCCCCTTCCTGGCAATGCTCCAGGGCTGGCTTCTCAACACGCTGATCATGGCACTGATGGGAGTGGCCCTTATTGTCTTCCTGGCAGCCTTCCCGAGGATGCGCGAGGAGAACCGCATCTACCTTCCGTCCCATGCCAGGAGCCACCTCTCCATCCTGGGCGCCGTGACGGTCCTTGTCTGGGGGGCCGGGATGTGGCTCGAGCGTTTCAACATACTCCTATCCCCTGAAGGGGTGGTCTTCGGGGCAGGTTACACCGATGTCCATTTCAGGCTGTTCGCCATCAACGTAATGATAGCCCTCTCCGTCGTCGTTGCAGCGCTACTGGTGGCGAACCTGTACAAAAGGACCTGGCGGCTGGCAATTGCTGGAGGCATACTCCTGGTGGGCGCAAGCCTCCTTCTCAGGGGCGTGGTCCCGGGCATAGTCCAGAAGTACGTGGTTGAACCCAACGAGTTCTCCAAGGAACGCCCCTACATCGAATTCAACATAAAAAGCACCCTGGAGGCCTATGGGCTGGATTCCCTCGAGGTCATCGATTTTACCCCGGAGAACGCCATAACCAGGGAGAACATTGACAATGAACCGGACACCATAAGGAACATCAGGCTCTGGGACTACCGTCCGCTCCTGAGGGCCTTCAAGCAGCTGCAGGAGATCAGGACCTACTACGACTTCCCCGACGTGGACATAGCGCGCTACACCTTCAACGGTTCATACAGACAGGTAATGCTTGCCGCCAGGGAACTCGACCACGGGCAGCTCCAGAACCCCACATGGGTCAACAGGCACCTCGAATTCACCCACGGCTACGGGATAGTAATGAATTTCGTGAACGAGGTGGACAGCGCGGGAAAACCCATACTCATAGTCAGGGACCTTCCGCCGCAGACGACGGTTCCCCTCAGGATAGACAGGCCGCAGATCTACTACGGGGAGAAAAGGAACCCCTATTCCCTGGTCCGCACAAGCATCATGGAATTCGACTACCCCATGGGCGATGCCAACGTGAGGACGACCTACGAAGGGATCGGTGGTGTGCCCATAGGGGGACTCTTCAACAGGATCATGTTCGCCCTCAGGTACCGTGACTCGGAGATCCTTTTCACAAACGTCATAAGACCCGAAAGCCGGATCCTCATGTACCGCAGCATTCGTGAGCGGCTGAATGTCGTTGCCCCTTTCCTGCTCTATGACAGCGATCCCTACCTGGCTGTCATCGACGGGAGGCTGGTATGGATCCAGGACGCCTACACCGCCACAGACCGCTACCCCTACTCCAACCCCGTGAGCGTCGCCGGAACCCGGCAGAGGATAAACTACATCCGCAACAGCATCAAGGCCGTGATAGACGCCTACGACGGCAGCATCTTCCTCTATGTTTCCGATGAAGAGGATCCGCTGATCAGGACGTGGGCCGGCATTTTCCCCGTGCTCTTTACGCCGATCGAGGATGCCCACCCCGAACTGTGCACCCAGATCCGCTACCCCATGGGGCAATTCCTGATACAGAGCGAGATCTACCGTACATACCACATGAGCGACCCCAACACCTTCTATAACAAGGAAGACGTCTGGCGGCTATCCAACCAGACGACTACAGGAAGCCTTAACGCCTACTACCTGATAATGAGGCTTGCCGGGGAGGAAAAAGCCGAGTTCGCGCTGATCGCACCCTTCATGCCGGTGGGTCGCGACAACATGATCGCCTGGATGGCGGGACGCTCCGACGTCCCCAACTACGGGCAGCTTCTTGTCTACCAGTTCCCCAAGCAGCAGCTGATATTCGGCCCCTCCCAGGTCGCCGCGCTCATTGACCAGGACCCGGAGATTTCAGCCCAGCTCTCGCTTTGGACACAGCGTGGTTCCGACGTGATAAGGGGGGACATCATGGTCATCCCCCTGGACGATGCACTCCTCTATGTCCAGGCCCTTTACCTGCGGGCCGAGAACAGCGACCTGCCTAAACTCAAGAGGGTTATCGTCTCTTCCTGCGGGAAGGTCGCCTGGGCAGAGACCGTGGATGAAGCCCTTTCGACCCTCCTTTTCCGGCTTCAC
>CAZAMZ010000167.1:0-4107 GCA_964486375.1 uncultured Synergistaceae bacterium
AAAGAACACTCTTGAAGTAGTTGTCGAATATCTTCTGGTCCAAGGTGTTGGAAGATATGATTTCAATCCTGTCCCTGTCCTGCCAAACCATCAGGCTTAAAATGCCTGTCCCTTCTTCATTAACAATAATCCTGTTATCACATGAAAAATACCGTCAGGCCAGACAGGTCCAGCCTGACGTGGTGTTGAGGCTAACTCTTTTCTCAAATTTTAAAAATCCATCCTTCCGGAGCTTCAATATCCCCGAACTGGATCCCCGTAAGGATCTCGTAAAACTTCTGTGTTACCGGGCCCACTTCAGTCTCGCTGAAGAAGACATGGAGTTTGCCCCTGTACTGGATCCCTCCTATCGGGGTTATCACAGCGGCCGTACCGCAAGCCCCGGCCTCGGCAAAATCGTCAAGCCTGTCGATGAGAACCTCTCTCTCCTCGGCTCCGATACCGAGATATTCCTTTGCGACAACAAGAAGTGCCTTCCTGGTAACACTGGGAAGAATGGAGGGGGAGTCGGGTGTGACGAACCTGTTGTCTTTTGTGATGCCGAAGAAGTTCGCTGCCCCTACTTCCTCGATTTTTGTATGAGTAGCGGAGTCGAGGTATATGCAGTCGGCGAAACCCTGTTTTTTTGCCAGTTCGTGAGGCATGAGGCTTGCTGCGTAGTTGCCCCCCACCTTGGCTGCACCCGTCCCGAAGGGAGCGGCCCGGTCGTACTCGGAAACAATAAAGTTTACCGGTGACAGGCCGCCCTTGAAGTAAGCTCCCACGGGCAGGCAGAAAACACAGAATATGTATTCCGGAGCCGGCGAAACCCCGATACCATCGCCTACTCCTATTACGAAAGGCCTCAGGTACAGGGTGGCGCCTGTCCCATAGGGCGGTACGTAGCCTTCATTGGCTTTGACCACCTGCATGCAGGCATCGATGAATTTATCCGCGGGCACTTCGGGCATCATCACCCGTCTGCAACTGTCCTGCATCCTCCCGGCATTCTGGTCCGGACGGAAAAGCTGAACGCTTCCTTCTTTTGTGCGATATGCCTTCAGCCCTTCGAAACAGCACTGGCCGTAATGAAATACGTTGGAGGATTCGCTGATGCATATCTGGTTGTCCTCCACCAGCTGCCCCTGGTCCCACTTTCCTTCCTTCCACCTGGAGATGTAGCGGAGATCCGTCTTCCGGTACTTGAAACCGAGGTTGTTCCAGTCGATGTTCACTGCCTTGCTCATTTTTTTCCCCCCAGATCTTGATGGAGATGCAAAACCCCGTTCTCTTCTGTCCGGATACCAGTGTAGATCAACTTGCATCTCCAGTCATCAGAACAGGTTGATCGGGGGCTCTATCGATATCTTTATCCAAGCAGATGGGACTCGATTATCTGGCCCATATCGAATTTATGCACCTGAAGACAGGTCCGTACAACATCCTGCAGCGCTGCCATGGGAACAGGTCCGACCAGTTCTGTTTCCGCGATCGTGACCCCGTAACCTTCCGCAAGTGTTCTTATCAGGTTGTAGACCACGGGAATGGGAGTCTTCTCAAAGTTGGTCAGGTTCATTGAAACTTGAACCATCTTTTTTTCTTCAAGAGGAAGACCGATAGCCCTGACATATCGTAAACCGCCGCTGCTGAATCTCATTCTTGAAGATATTTCCTTTGCGATATCCAGGTCATCGGTCCGAAGGTTCACGTTGAAAGCGATAAGGGGAAAACGGACACCGGTAACGGTAGCCCCGCTTTTGGGCACGAATGAGAAAGGGCCTTCGTCCGGTCGCCAGAACTCATCTTTCATCTTTTCAGGCAGCGCCTCGTATTGTCCTTTTCTTATCGCCACGAGGCTTTCCCTTTCCGGTCTCCTGGCGGCTTCCTCATAATAGTAGACCGGCACGCCCATGGAACCCAGCCAGCTTCCGTAACGCCCGGCTATCACAAGGGCCTCTTCCTTGCTGACGTTCCTCACGGGAACGAAGGGAACAACGTCCAGGGCACCCATTCGGGGGTGGCTGCCCTTGTGCTCCGCCATATTTATCAGTTCCAGGGCTTTCGAAGAAACGTTCATAGCTCCCTGCAACACATGCTCCGGTTCTCCTATCCATGTATATACCGTCCTGTTGTGATCCCTGTCGGAATCTATATCGATGATCGTTATGCCCTCAGTCTTGCCTAGTTCGGCTGAAACAGCCTCGATCTTTTCCTGATCAGTGCCTTCGCTCATATTCAGTTCACATAGAAGTATCTTTTTCATGTCAGGAAATCCCCCTTTATTCTTATAACCGTACCAATACTTTTTTATTGTAAGGCTTATCGCCCTCTAATGCTCCCGGGTCATTTCACCGGCAGTACTTTTAAGACAGGCTGAGGACTCTTTCAGCGGATCATGTTTCTCAGGTGATCTTATCAGCGGAAGGTTGGCATCAATATTCAGGGCGCACCCTTTCACGGCGGCCACCGCAAGCATTATTCCCACCTCCAGATCCGACATGGCTGACGGATTTGAACGGCCGACAAGGGTCCTGCAAAGATCCAGTATGCGGGCAGCCCTTTTCCCGTTCTCCAGAGGCACTTCCGCTGCCGTTACGGCGGCCTTTTCCACGGCATCCCTGCGCTGTTTCTTTTCCTCTTCGGTACCTTTGGGAAGGGCAAATGCCGCCCTTATTCCGAGAAAGGCCTGCTCGTCTTCAACAGCCCCCGAGATCAGTTCCCGGCAAAGTGAATCCAGTTCATCGGCGATACTCTCGTACCCGGCATCTTCCAACCCATGATCTTTCCCTATGGAAAGGCGGGCTACCATTCCTCCCAGTCCTGCGGCCATCGACCCCGCGATAGACGAAGCAGCGCCTCCCCCAACATCAAAATTTCTTGAGTCCCATATCTGCTCAATAATTTTCTGAACGGACATTTGCTTTACCTCCTGCCTGTAATATCACTTCCGGTTATTCCAGGCGGGCAGGCCGTCGGTTACGATCGTCCTGCCTTTCTGAATGACAGTATCGACCATGGGACTCCCAAGGTGATAAACAATATCCTCGTAGCGATCTACCTTCCATATCTGGATATCAGCCCGTTTGCCCTTTTCAAGGGATCCGGTCTTTTCATTCCGGCGCAACGCCCTGGCTCCTCCTATAGTGGCCGCGCGGATGGCCTGTTCGGCGGACAGCCCGTGATTCCTGCATCCCAGCTGGAGTATCAGGGGCATGGAGGTACACCAGCAACCGGGGCAACAATTGGTCGCAAGGGCAAATTCCAGCCCTTCTTCCATCATCGGCCCCGGCTTGAAGGGTCTCGGGTGGCGCACAGCGAAATCGATCCCGGGAAGAAGGACTCCCGCAACACCTGCCATGGCAAGTCTCCGGAGGGACTCCCGGGGGGTGTAATTGAGATGATCCGCCGACACCGCTTTCATTTCGGCGGCCAGGTCGGCCCCTCCTATATGCGAATAGGCTCCGGTGTGGATCTTGGGCTCAAGTCCTGAACCACGCCCCGCCTCCAGCACATATCGGCACTCTGAAGCAGTGTAATGTCCTTCGTCACACCAGATATCGCAAAATTCTGCGAGACCTGCTCCGGATACGGCCGGTATCATTTCCTTTGTCAGATGATCAATGTAATCCTCTTTTTTCATGGAGGGCGGCCATCCATGAGCTCCAAGAAATGTTGAAACCACTTCTACGGGGTAATTTTTTTCAAGTCTGCGGTTCACTTCGAGGATACGAAGTTCCGTTTCCATGTCCAGTCCGTACCCGCTTTTACTTTCAACCGTCGTCGTTCCTGAAAGGATCATCTCTTCCAGCCTGGGCGCAGATTGTCTGTAAAGATCCTCCGCAGAAGCCCTGCGGGTTTGCTCCACGGTAACCATTATTCCAACAGGCACGTTCCTTCTTTTCAATTCAGCGGGATCATCCGTGACAAGCCGGGCGGAATACTCTTCAACTCTCGTGCCGCCAAATACCAGGTGGGTGTGGCAATCCACAAAACCCGGAGCTACTACTTTCCCTGTTGCGTCTACCCTGCTGGCCCTGTCCAGGGAAACGGAGGATTCGACGTCGACGCGGTTCCCGACAGCTACGATGTCTTCGCCCTTGACAGCCAGCCAACCGTTCCTGACAAGCC
>CAZAMZ010000168.1:0-4085 GCA_964486375.1 uncultured Synergistaceae bacterium
AAAATGGCCCATCGGGGTCGTAACTTGGGAGGGTAAACAGTTTATTTTTTGAAAATAATAAACCCTGGTTGACAAAACTGAAAAAGCGGAAATACTGTGACCTCGTGAGTACAGGATCGTCGCCCGTTGTTCCAACGGTCCAGCCGGGATCTGAAACAACTGTTTCCGGTTTATTTTTGCAAGTATTTTTTCACGCTTCACCCTTCAAACTTATCTTTTACAGGGGATTCATCACCACATGGCTCTACGAATAAGATGCAGCCGTCGGTCAGGAATATACACCGCATCAGCAAACCATACAGCAGACCTGATCGGAGGGCTTGATATGTGGCATAAGGACAGCACAGGCAACTGGTACATGTCGGAAACGAAAACCGCCGAGGCGGAGAAGACCTCCTCCGCAAAAGAAACCTGGTCGGAGAAGACCCTTTCAACTGCTTTCCCGGGAATGGGCCCCGATAGCAGCATCTTCCTCTTCTCCAGCAAGGTGGCAGGGCAGTAAAAAGGCAGGATACGAAAGACGTGAGACGAAAAGACAAGGCTTGAAAGAGCGTAAACAGTGAACGGTAAAGAGTGAACCGTTAGTTCAGAGCCCGGAGGACCAGCCTCCGGGCCTTATTGTTGCACCAGCCCTGGTTTTGAATTCTTCGTCTTTTGTCTACTGCTTCTGATGCTGCCCTTTTCGTTGACCGTTTACGCCTTGTATCTTGTCCTGCCTTTCCTGCCGTCTGCCTCTTGACATCATCCCTTTAAGCAAGAAAACTAAAAGGTAATTGTTCCGGTCTACCGGGCGATCCCATTACAAATATGGAGGTTTGAAATGACCAGAAGACGCAATGCCATCCTTGCATCAGTAATTGCGGCCCTCCTGTTTTGCGCTCCCGCTTTCGGGCTTGGGGGAGAAAGAACACTGGATCTTCGAAACGCCACTACCCGGATGGTCTGGGTCACAAAATCCGATCAGCAGAATTTTGACCCCAACTTCGTGCAGTGGAGCTACCTGGACCCTGGCAAGACAGGTATCTGGACCGTCCGTGAAGGAGGATGGCTTCACTTCGGTTACGCAAAAGAAAGCGACAAGGGGCAGATCGAAAGGATCATCTCTTTCCAGCTCCCTTATCATCCCGACATTCGCTGGATATGGAAAGTGATCCCCGGCCCAACCCTCGAAGCCGACTGGGAAAGGCTCTAGCAAGAATCCCGGTCTTCCGGGAATTTTTTCGAATGTCAAAACGGGCGGGATATCATTAAGCGGTTTGGGGATTGTCTTCGACCTTGGACCTAACCTCCAAAAAAGATTTGTTCTTCTCTGTTTGCCCCCCTCTGCGACCTAACCTGCGCCGACAGCATGCCGGCTAGGTCACCTTGCCTGCGGTGCAAATGTTTTTAGGTTTTTGCCTTTGGCTTACCCAAAAAATAGCTCTTCTCTGTGTCCTCTGCGTCCCCTGCGGTGCAAAAGGTTTGGCCTTGGTCCTATCGATTCACGATTTACGATTCGCGATTTACGTCTTCACTTCTCACATCTCACTTCTCACGCCCCAAGTTTTTCCAGCTTCCTGCCGCCTCGGGTTTCCGCTCTTTCGATTCACGATTCACAATTTACGGGTTCATTGCCCTTCCTGTTTCCTGCCGCCTGTCTCTTCGATCTTTGCCCTTTCTCACGTCTCACGTCTAACGTCTCACGTCTCACGGGTTTGGCTCTGCTATACTTTCCCCAGGAACTTCTGTGCGAGGAGACATGCAAACCATGACAACAGCCTATTTTGACGGGGCCTCCCGGGGCAACCCGGGGGAATCGGCCGCCGGAGCCTGCATCGTCGGCGACGACGGGAAAATCATCTGGGAGTGTGCCAGACCTCTCGGTTCAGGCACAAACAACGAGGCAGAATACCATGCCCTGATCATGCTTCTCGAGGAGATTGCATGCCGGGGCCTGAAGAACGTCACCGTTCGCGGCGACAGCCGCCTCGTCGTATCCCAGGTCACCGGCAAGTGGAAGGTCCGCGAGGAGCGGCTTCGCCCCCTGGCGAAGAGGGCCATGGAACTGGCCAAAATCTCGGCTGCCAGGCTCGAATGGATCCCCCGGGAGAAGAACGCCATGGCCGATGCCCTCTCCAACAAGGCCTTCGGCTGCACCCATGAACCGGCCGCGGTTTTCCCGTTTGAAAAACTTGAACAAATTTCCGATGCCATCTTTATCGCCCACGGCAGCGAAGACTACGCCGTCGACGCAAGGCACCGCTCCTGCAGCTGCCCCTCTTTCAGGAACAGGGGTAACTGCAAGCACCTGGAGGCGGTCCTAATCCTTGCGGGAAAGGAGAACAAGCCTTGTTCGTCCTCCTGACCGGCGACTCCGCCGCAGGTTCACCCCCTCCCGGAAGGTTTTCTCCCTCCGCCGAAGCGAACCTTATCTGGTGGGGGATAACTGCTCCATCGGTAAACTGCGGAGGGCTTGAGGACGGGCTTATCCCTCCGGCGATTTTCACAAGGTCAGCCCGCATGGCAGCGGATTTCCCGACCCTGGTGGTGAACTGCGGCACCCTTGTGCCACCGGTCTGCCCCTACATGGAGACGGGAGCTTTTTCCGGAAGGGATCCCAGGCACGAGATGGCTGTCCCTGACGCCGAGAAACTCTGGGACAGCGCTTTCAGCATTGGCAGGCTCCTTGCGGGGATGAACGACAAGCTGGTTATCGGAGAATCTTCAGCGGGAAGCGGGGTTGTAGCGCCCCTTATCCTCAAGGCCCTGGGCTACAAGGCCGAAGCCCTTGAGGGATCCGATGGGAGTGAGGAAGGATCATCTGCCTGGGAACTGGCCTCTTCAAGACTTGGGATCCGTCCCGGCGACCTTATCGGCCGCGGCTTTTATGCTGCTTCCGAACTGGGCGACCCCGTTCTTGTCGTTGCCGCGGGGATAGCGGCCGGGGCAAGAGGCGGTTCGAAGGTGCTTCTCTCTGGAGGACTGCCTATGCTTGCCGTGGCGGCCCTGATGAGGGATATGGGCGACAGGGGAAGCCTGGCTCTATCAGTAACGGGCAGGACCCTGAAGGAGCTCGGCGGTGACTTCGAACTGATCTCGGACATTCTCAAGGCCGAAACCTACAAGGCACAGCTGGACAGCGTCCAGGACGGTGCCGGCGCTTCCGGGGCCGCCTGGTGTGCTGAAAATTCAAATATTACCCTCGAGATGATCCTGGAACGTGCATCCATTCTCTGCGAAGACCTGTCGTACTATCCCGGGGAAGGGGAACAATGAAACCCGGGTCACAGTTCACCGCGGCCCTTTTAGTCCTTTCAACACTTCTGGTCATATCCCTTGCCTGGGTCATCTCTTTTGGCGAGGTGGCCATACCCGGGAGTGAGATCCTTGACATTCTCAAAGGCAAGATCCCTTCATCGGATACCCGGTCAATGATCATCCTGTCCATACGCCTGCCCAGGGCCCTGACGGCGGCAGCGGCCGGTGCTGTCCTGGCGGGAAGCGGAGTGATATTCCAGGGGGTTCTCCTCAACCCCCTGGCCGAACCCTACACCCTCGGCGTAGCCACCGGTGCGGCCCTTGGGGCCTCACTGGCTATTACCCTGCGCCTGCCACTGGTCTCCCTGTTCGCGTTCATTGGAGGCATCTCCGCACTCTGGCTGGTCTGGATCCTTGGGCGTGGCAATCGCGATGCGGCATCGCCCACGCGCCTCATCCTTGCCGGGGTCATTGTCGGGAGCATTCTTGGTGCCGGGATAACCCTGATCAAGGCTCTCGCTGGCGATCAGGTGGGGATGATTGTCCTCTGGCTGCTGGGCAGTTTTTCCATGTCAAACTGGCAGGATGTCTGGTGGAGCGCTGCCTCCGCTGCGGTAGTTCTGGCTTTGGGACTTTTCTGGGCCCGCGACCTGGATATCATGTCTTCAGGAGCCGATGCGGCTTCACTGGGGGTCGATGAAAAAAAGGCTTCAGGGTTCCTGCTTCTCGGTACTTCCCTTACGACTGCGGTGATCGTATCGATGTGCGGGATCATAGGTTTTGTCGGCCTAGTGGTTCCCCATCTTGTGAGGTTCCTTTCCGGCCCGACCCACATGAGGCTGGTGCCC
>CAZAMZ010000169.1:0-4073 GCA_964486375.1 uncultured Synergistaceae bacterium
CCGCCATGGGTGAATGCATCGTCCCGTTTCCGGAAATCCCCCAAACTCTACTTCTTTGACCCCGGCCTCGCCTCCTACCTGGGAAACACGAACGGGGGAAGCCTCTTCGAGAACGCCGCTTTTACGACCCTTCGTGCCTGGAGTTCCCTGAAACCCGGTACTGGCCTTTTCTGGTATCTCGACCGCAACAACAGGGAGGTTGACTTTATCCTCCAAAGCCGCGAGGGCAACATCGGCTTTGAAGCCAAGAAAGCCTCTTCCGTCAACCTGTCCCACGCAAAAAACCTTATCGAAGCAAGGCGCGAAGGTCTGATAAAAGAGGGGTATGTCCTTTTCGACGGTGAAGGAAAACAGCAGCTATCGGAAGGTGTATTCGCCCTCGGGCTCAGATCCCTGACACCAAAGTTTCCCTGATTTCCCCACGTCCAAGCCTTCGTTCTTCCGGTTTTCGATTCACAAGGTCCCTCATTGAACCGCTCTCCTCGTTACAGCACCTCCCTCGTTACAGCACCTCGGGACTATGTCGGGACGCTGTCGGGACCAGGTCCTTCAGCTTGCCTGGAGGCCTGCCGCCTGTTCTTCTGACCTTCCAGCTCCCAGCTATCCGTCCCTAATTGTCTTCTCTTTGAACTTTGAACTTGATAACTTTGAACGAGGTTCCCCTGCCTTCTGACGCCTTCTTCAACTCTCTTGCATTTCCCTAGGATAAAATGTAAAGTATGATATACATAAATAACATAAAATATGCATTTTAAGGCCCTAATAAAGACATTTGGTGGTGAAGACTATGCCAATAACAAGCTCAGAGAATATCCTGAGGGTCCTGTCCGCTTTCAACCCCTGGTGGAGCACAGGTTCGATCCCCCAGCATTTCCGCAAAGGGTTCAAACGCTTTGCCTGGTCCGAGGTTCAGAAATACCTCCACCATCCCGACATACGCAGGGCTGTAGTGCTTACCGGTGCTCGAAGGGTCGGGAAAACTACAATTCTTTACCAGACCGTCGACGATCTGTTGCAGAAAAGGATCGACCCAAGGCGGATCCTTTTTGTCTCCCTGGATCACCCAATGCTGAAACTCTCGAACATGAGCGAAATTCTTGACTGTTACCGTCAGAATATTTACGGGGATGACGATGTCTATTACCTGTTCGACGAAGTCCAGTACGCGGACGACTGGGATCGCTGGATAAAAACTATTTACGATACACAGGGCCAGGCCCGGATCGTGGCCACCGGTTCAGCCAGCCCGGTTCTGGCAGAGAAAGCCGCTGAAAGCGGCGTTGGTCGATGGGTAGTCCTAAAGGTCCCAACCCTCTCCTTCTTCGAATACTGTGAACTGCTGCAGGCTAAAGAGCGCCCGGTGCTCCCCCCCGATATCCGCCCCACAGGGCTGGCAGGAATTGACAGAAGGGAAATGTCGGAGGTCTTCTTAAAACTTTCCGGCCTGCAGAAGCACTTTCACCGCTACCTCCTGGTCGGGGGGTTCCCTGAATTGGTCCTTTCCAGCGACGACTATCTTGCCCAACAGGTGATGAGGGATGATGTGGTGGACAAGGTCCTCAAGCGTGACATCCCTTCCCTTTTCAACATAAGGAACGTGGCGGAGCTGGAGAAGATCTTCATCTATCTTTGCCTCTATTCCTCGAATATTATCTCAGTAGATGCAATATCCAAAGAACTTGGTGGCGTAAGCCGAACAACTGTGGAAAACTACCTGCGTTACCTTGAAAGTGCCAATCTTATCTACAGGAGCGATCCTGTGGAACTGACGGGGAAAAAGATACTGAAATCCAGGTCCAAGATATACATCGCCGATGCCGCCATACGCAACGCCATACTGATGAAAAGCGACATCCTTGCCGATCCCGAAGAAATGGGGATCATGGCCGAAACGGCCGTATTCAAACATCTGGCCTCTTTCTATTACAAAAACCTTACCAGGGTCGGATACTATCGTGACGGGCAAAAGGGCAAGGAGATCGACATAGTGGTCGACTTCCCGGGCGGGAAAATACTTGTGGAGGTCAAATATCGCGATGATCCTGCCATAGCCGAGAATGATGCCATCAAGGTAATGGCCGACAGGGCTGTTGCCTCCATCGTGGTGACAAAGAACGAGAACGACTACGGCATCCAACCCTTGCCGGGCGGCAAGAGTCTTGTGAAGATCCCGGCCTATGCATTTCTTTATCTGCTGGGAAATGCCGAAAAACATGGTCATCAGGGCGCTTGAGACTCAATATCTGGTCCGATTCTACCTTCAGGTCCCTGTCTTTGTTGCCATCTCGAATCCCACCGGCTGGCGGATGAGGATCTGGGTCAATTATCGTGATTCGTAAATCGTGCCCTCCAGGCCAGCTGAAGGACTAGGTCCCGACATAATCCCGACATAGTCCCGAGGTGCTTTAACGAGGGAGGTGATCCAACGAGGCGCCTTGTCTGTGGTGAAAAGGACCGTAACTCGTTACTCGTGACTTGCTTTAAACCCCAAAAAATCCTGGTTCTCTCTCTTGCCCTTCTCTGTGTAACTTCCCTCTCCCTTCTCTCCCCCTCTTCTCACGCACTAGCGTATGCAAATATGGTATTTTAATGGTGGAACCCAAAGCCTTGTTTCTGCCTTCAATCAAGGAAGCTTTCAGCATAAGATTCTTCATTTCTTTGGTGACCCTTGCCTCGATCCGTTTCTTCTTCCCCCGCTGTCACTCTTGCCCGCCCCAGGGCATTTGACCGAACACAAAATCAAACGCCGTCTCCAGTTCGGGCAAAAACTCCCGCTCTTCAATTCTTATCCCCAAGTCGCCGAGGGGCTTGATCGCTCCGGCCACCCATGGGTCCGAAACCTCTATCACGGAAGGCAGAAACTTTTCTTCCTTAACCATGGAAACAAGTTCCCTCCAGAAATCAATCCATAAATCCTCCGGTCGAGACGGAGATATCGTTCTGAATTGCCTTGGAACGCCCGTCTCCTTGTCTACAATGTGCATTACTCCTATGGAAGCCATATCCTGAGGGTCATTTCCAAATAACGCGGGAGCCACCCTCCAGCCAAGTTGCCACTGGTCCTCTCTTATTTCAAGGCTCCCCAGCATATCGGCGTCCCGGTTCCCCATCAGTTTCGGAGGCTCCAGGATATCCATGGCGCCGGAGATATTCTGCAAATTCGCTGAAACCCAGTGCCCGGCCTTGTTTTTCAGCAAAAGCGGAATCGGCTTTTCATCAAAAACTTCAATAAACTTCGAATTATTGCGCGCCAGGTCTACAACCTCAAGAACCAGAGGGATCATCTCGATGAAAAGATCGGCCTCTTCCCTGGTGATCCCGCTGTTAACCCTCATGCACCCCATCTTTCGGAACTGGGGCCACATCTTCCGCCTCTTTATCTGTACTTCCGAAATCCCGGGCAGAACAATGTCGTGCTTTTCCAGATATTCCCGCTCCATAAATGAAAGCAGCAAGTTGCTATACATCGCCAGAAAAATGGGGTTATCCGGTTCCATTTCCGACTGGGCCAGGGAATAGTGAACAAGCCCCGTCTCGCCCCTGTAAAATGAAAGCCCGAAAAACTCTCCTCCGCAACCCATGATCAGCGGAAACACCAACTCTTGCGTCGACGGCCTGGACAGCGCGAAGAGATCCATGTCCGAAAAAAGTTTCCATGGCTTGGCCCGGGCGTAATTCCTGGCCAGGTCAAAAAGTTTTTCCCACTGATCTTTTCCCGGTTTCATGTTCCCATTCATCGTCGCGAACCCCCTCGTCAGAAACTGAACGAAATAAACTTGTCGAACAGCTCCGTCTTGCAAAATGACTGCGCCCTGTAGCCATAGCCAGATTCCGTCAATCCTCTTGAAACCGTGATCAGCGAAAACACCTCCAGGTGGCGCAGAACCCTTATTTCCAGAAACCTTTCGGGCGTAATATAACGTTCATCCAGCACGGTGATCTGTTCCAGCACGTCCGGGTGAATAAGCGAAACACCAATGCTGTTCTCGCCCGCCAGGGGGCCTTCGGCCACTTCGCTCAGCATGTAAAGCGTGTAGGGAAAAGTATTCTGCAAGCCTGACAGCTCGGGAAGC
>CAZAMZ010000170.1:0-4068 GCA_964486375.1 uncultured Synergistaceae bacterium
AGTACAGGTTCCTCAGGTTGCGGTCAGGATTACGGCATCGACCCCTTCTTTCAGCAAAGCCTTTGAGATCTCGGCACCGGTCTTCTGGCAAGTCTCAACTGCCCCTCCTACACCTGCAGTTGAATAAAAGACCGGGTGAAGCGTGCCTATGACTTTATTTTTTTCAAAATCTCTCAAAAGGTTTACAGGAACAACATAGTTGGGATTGGAATTGGCAAAACGAGGGTTATAGCCGCCGTGGATCGTTTCATAATCCCCCTCTTTCAGGGCCAAGGAATCACCAAAATCATAAGCACCCCATTTGTCGCCCCCGAAAGACCGGATCCTGTCAGGATTCCCCATCGGCACGATCCCCCCGACAGTGACTATCGCAACCCGGGCTTTTTCCAGGGGTTTCTTCAACTGGGCCGGCTGGATCTTTTCCAGGATAAAAATGGGAATTTCTGTAACGAAAGGCTCTCCCGACAGTTTTTTCAAAAGCATGCCCACAGAGCGACTGGCTCCGTCCTCTTGCCTGAAAACGTCACGCCTTATCCCCCTGGGGAAGTACCCCTCTTCCAACGCTGTTCCGAGGGTTTCTCCATTGATTATTTTGAGGGCTAACCTGGCCATTTTAGTAAGGGCATCATTCATGCCGGATGCCGTCTCTGTGGTGGGAAAAACATACCCCTGCTTTTTGTAGGTCTCAAGTACCGGATTGCCCTGGAACATGCCCGTAATTGCCGGGATCCCCAGGTTTTCTTTCACGGCAGCGCAAAGGGCTCCACAGGCCTGGCCATACCTTCCCGCATTGAAGGCCGGCCCCGCGATGAACAGGCCGGCATTTTCCTTGCGGGAGAATTCCACAACATCGGTAGCTACCTTTTCCTGGTAGCTGTTGAAATAATTATCTCCACATACGGCAGTGACAACCTGATGTTGATCTCCCAGCAGTTGCTGCATTCCCTTTGCCGGCCCGATCGCCTTTTCGGAAAAGCTCAGTGGTTCATCTGCTTTATCTTCTCCACCAATACCCCCGAAAAACTGGTTGATATAATGCACTATTTTCATGGAGAACTCCCCCTACTTGAGTCTGGTCCCCATCATTTTTTTGTAGCGGACGAAATAATCCTCTTTGGTTGCAGGTTTGACCAAACTCCAAATGATACAAATCGGGACGATAACAAGCAGGGTCCCGGGAACTTCGGCCAACCCGGTTGGTTTGACGAGGAAGGACTTCCAGAAGATATAAAGAAGAGGGGCGAGAGTGGTGCAGAAAAGGGCAGCTTCCCGGTTCATTTTGTCCCAGAAGATCCCCAGGACCAGGGGGATGCCCAAAACCATTATGAAAGCCCCAAATGCGAAGGCGTTAAGGATCGTGATAAGTGGGAGTTTTGCCAAACAGAGTCCGAAAGCGATCAAACCGAGAATCAACATTACAATTTTGGAATACCTGACCTTTGTGGCCTCTTCGTAGACCTTTCCCCTGGTGCGTTCAAGCAAGTCATGAACAACGCTTGCGCCGCTTGCCATAAGGAGTGTATCCAGAGTGGTGAAGATCGCACCAAGAAGGACCAGTATCAAAAGGATCCCGATAACCGGGGGTACTATCTCTATGGAAAAGGTTGCGAAAGCAAGGTCTGGATTGCTGAGATTGTGGCCGAGGGCTCGGGTAAAGAGCCCTATCAGTACAGCAACTATTGTCCATAGGATCGCCACAACCATGGCAATTGGGAAAGACCAGCGGGCGGTCTGGGCGTCCTTCATACTGTAGTACCGCGCGACAATATGGGGGCTGCTGAAAAACCCGAAAAGGTAGACGAAAGACAGGTTGTACCAAAGGCTTCTTGGCATCTCCCCCATAAAGGTCGTCAGAGAGGTATTTTGGGTCGCCAGCAAAGTGTCCATCCCTCCAATTCCGCCCACCATTTTAAGGCCAACGGCAACCGATACTAATGTCCCGAACACCATTACCGCGCCGAGGACGGTTCCAAGATATGAAATGGCTACACTGCCACCCAGGGCTGTAAAGGCGACAAGTGCCAGGCTCATGATAACCAGCGACCAGACATAGGGTATCTTGAGGTAAGCCTCCATTATCAGAGCTCCGGAACGTAATTGCACCACGAGCATCGGGATAGTGAAAACCACTATCCAGAAAGCAGCTACCGCGTAGAACTTATCGGATCCGTAACGTTTTGCGAAAAGCTCTGGAACTGTCATTACCTTAAGATTAAGGGCTACCTGCCTGATACGGGGAGCAATGAAAAGCCATGTGATGAAGGTTCCAAAAAAGGCACCCAGCTGCCAGGTTGCGCCCCCCCAGCCAAACTTGTAGGCCATTCCCGCAGCCCCTACGAAAAGCCCTGCGCTGGTACCTGCGGATATTGCCGTAAGTGCCGTTGCTAGAGGACCCACCGAGCGCCCTGCAACCATATAATCCTCGACGGACTGAGCCCGTTTCCTCGTGTACCACAAAACAAAACCGGGGACAACGAAAAAGAAGATCGCAACAATGAGAAGGCGTTTGATATCCATCCCTGTCAACTCCTTTCCCGTTCAGTCAAATTTCTTGAAAAACTCGTTGCCAAAAAACGCAATTACAATAGAGAGAACAGAAAGAACTAAAGATATTCCCAAAAACCAGAAACTTGCGCTCATCTGATCTCACCTCCGCGTACCTTATTTGTCCATTGAATGGACTATTGCTTCCTCGCTCCTGGTAATATGCTTTTCCATCTGCCTCGAAGTCCCCAAGGCATTTCTAGAGGCAAGAGCTTCGAGGATTTCACGATGCTCAGAAAGGTTATTACTGTTCAACAGAGGAAGGGTTACCTGGCTATTCCAGAAAATAGTGGAAAGGATCATTAACACTTCAATGATGTCCTTCAAAAACGGGTTACCGCTGTATTCGGCGATCGCGCAGTGGAAATCATAGTTAAGCAAAGGTATCTCTTTATTCAACCCTTCCTCGTAAGCTTGCTCCTGGTTTGTAAATATCTCCCCGATCCTCTTCAAACCTGTTTCTGAGATATTTTCTGCTGCAAGAGAAGCTGCCTTGGATTCCAGGAGTTTGCGAACCAGGCAAAGCTGACTGAATTCCTTTGCAGAGATCCCCCTGACTACGCTGCCTCTTCCTCCCGTGACCGTGACTATCCCGTAAGCCTCAAGCTTCTGGACCGCTTCCCTGACGGGCATCCTGCTGACCTGAAGAATTTCTGCAATTTCAGTGGGAGCAATTTTTTCTTCCGATTTAAAATGTCCCTTGATTATTGCTTTCCGCAAAACCTCTACAACAACATCGTCCAGATCCCTCGTCGTGTTTTCTGAAAGATCCTTCACCAATTCAATTATGCTCATCCGCTTTCCTCCTTTATGTGGAATTATGGCAATATTTTCAGGATATCGGGATATCAGGATACCGGGATCCCGGTATATTTGTCATAATATTCCTACTTTATCCCACTGTCAACATGGACATTTCTGATCGATACCCGGAACAAGGGGAGGCCTTTCGGCCTCCCCTGTCGCTGTGTACTTATGAAGTTATCAGACCTTTATTGTTAAGAAGAAAAACCCGTCAACTTACGGTCCTGCTGTTACTTTTCCCCATCTCTTTTTCCATGATCTCACCTATCCGGGCGATACGGCAGCTTACGGCCTGCTGACTTAAGCCCAGGCGCTCGGCGATCTCCTTCTGGGTGTAACCGGAACCCACCATGCAGGCTATATCGCAATCCCTCTCGCTCAGAAGCCCCTCGGCAACCCAAAGCATCCATGGAAATTCATGACAGCAGGCGCCCTCCAGCTTTTCAGGATCGAACTCCTCGTTCTTCCCGTTGTACCTCCATTCCCTCCTCGCGGCGCTCCTTACCCTTGCCGGAAGCCGGTCCTTCAGGTACTTGGCCAGGTAATCCCTGTTGCTGCACCTGGGGTGGAGTTCCATCAACGCAACGTATCCCTCCTGAACCAGGTCCTCGTAAAGTGCGCCTTTACCTTCGTAACGCCTGGCCGTAGCTTCGACAAGGGGTCTAAACGCCTTCATTACTTCCTCATGCCGCCGCTCCGGCATGAACAGGTACCGCCATT
>CAZAMZ010000171.1:0-4055 GCA_964486375.1 uncultured Synergistaceae bacterium
GGTTCGGCTCGAAGACGGTGCCGTTGGCAGGGTCAAATACGTGGAGGAAGCCTGATGAGGCGGGAAAGTTTACGGGGTTTGAAAAAAGGCAGGATCGGTAAGCATGGAATCCGGCCGAAACGGCAGCTCCAATTATTACGCGAGGGACGAACAAAAGAAACATAAAAAGCATGAACGATCCAATGGACCCCATTCTTGCAAAGAATAATTGTCAGTAAGAATATGCCTTGACTTGCTTAAGTGGACTGGTTCAGAATGTAACTCGAGGGTTGATTGCTTTGGGGGAATGAGCGGAAAACCCTCTGGAAGAAGCTGAAGATCGCATGCTCCGTTCGTTGGATAAGGTGCCGGAGAGGTACTGGAGCAGAACACGGGAGGAATTGCTTTCGGTTCTGGACAGCAGCCCGGAGGGACTGGGTTCGCTTGAAGCCAGGGACCGCCTGGCCCTTTTTGGTCCTAACCTGGTCGCTCCTTCCGTTGGAGCCGGGCCTATCGGAATGTTCCTCGACAAATTCCGCAACCCCCTCATTCTCATTCTTGTTTTTGCCTCTGCAGTGGCGATATTTGTCCGTGACTGGCTGGAATCCTTTATTGTGCTTGCCATCATCCTGGGAAGTACCACTCTAAGCTTTGTTTCGGAATACAGAGCCTCCAACGCGGTAAAGAAACTTCGTCAACAGGTGCAGGTCAAAGCCCAGGTGATCCGTGACGGCAGTGCTGCATCCTGTCCTGTCGAGGAGATCGTTCCCGGGGATATCGTCAGGATCTCGGCCGGGAGTTTGATCCCGGCAGATGGAATCCTTCTCGAATCCCTCGACCTTTACATCTCTCAGGCACTTCTTACCGGAGAAACCTTCCCGGCAGAAAAACTCCCTGGTGAAGTCCCCGAAGATTCCATGCCCTCTCAAAGGACCAACAGCGTGTTCATGGGCACATCCGTCAGGAGCGGCACGGGTACAGTCCTTGTCGTCAGGACTGGAAGACAGACGGCTTTCGGGGAGATCGCCAACCGTTTGGCGGAAGAACCCCAGGAAACGGAATTCGAGAAAGGGCTCAGGCGTTTCGGATCCCTGCTGCTTCACGTCATGATGCTGATCGTTCTTGTCATCTTCTTTACCAACGTGATGCTGCATAGACCGGTGGTTGAAACCATGCTTTTTGCCGTCGCCCTTGCTGTCGGTCTCTCACCTGAAATGCTTCCCGTCATTCTCAGCGTCACACTTTCCAGGGGAGCACAAAACATGGCCGGGCACGGGGTAATAGTAAAGAGGCTCAATTCCATCGAAAATCTGGGAAGCATGGATGTCCTCTGTTCCGATAAAACCGGTACCCTGACCGAAGGGGTCATGAAGATCGATGGGGCTCTTGATGTCTTTGGCACCCCATCGGAAGAGATCTTCAAATGGGCCTTCCTGAACTCGCATTTTCAGGCTGGACTTTCAAACCCGCTGGATGAAGCCATCCTGGCGGCATCCGAGGCAAAAGGCATGACGGCTGAAGGTTATAAGAAGCTTGACGAGATCCCGTACGATTTCATCCGCAAGAGACTCAGTGTTGTGATAGCCTCTCCCAAAGGGGATCCTTTCCTCGTGACGAAAGGCGCGATGCAGAACGTGCTGGATCTTTGCACCAGGGTAAACAAACACGGTATCACGGAAGATATGGACGACGGAACTCGCGCAGAAATAATGGAGCGGTTTGCCTCCTGGAGCATTGAGGGGTACCGGGTTCTCGGTATCGCAAGGAAAACCGCTGGACATGTTGAAGGGAGACAGGATGAACAAGACCTGGAATTTCTGGGTTACCTGCGTTTTTCCGATCCCCCTTCAGAGGGTGTAGCGCAGGAACTTGAGGAGTTGCGGGCACTGGGGGTGCGTCTCAAGATCATAACAGGGGACAACCGGTATGTGGCCAGTCATGTTGGCGGATCAGTCGGGGTAAGAACCGGCAGGATCATCACCGGGTCGGAACTCGCGGTAATGAAGGATGAGGCCCTGTGGCATCTTGTGGATCATGTCGATATATTCGCTGAAGTGGACCCTAATCAGAAAGAGAGGATCATCCGGGCGCTACAGAAGATGGGAGCCGTGGTGGGCTTTCTGGGGGACGGGATCAACGACGCGCCCGCGCTCAACGCGGCGGATGTCGGCATTTCCGTCGACAAAGCCGTGGATGTTGCCAAGGAGGCCGCCGACTTCGTCCTTATTGAGCACAGCCTGTTTATGGTGCGGCAGGGTGTTCAGATCGGACGTCGGACCTTTGCCAACACGATAAAATACATTTTCATCACCACAAGCGCCAACTTCGGGAACATGATAAGCATGGCAGCAGGATCTCTCTTCCTTCCGTTCCTTCCACTTCTGGCCAAGCAGGTGCTTCTGAATAATTTCATGTCGGATATCCCTTCAGTAGGGATCGCCGGGGATCTGGTCGATCCGGAATGGGAGAGGGAACCCCATCGGTGGAACATCAGGATAATCCGGAATTTCATGATCGTCTTCGGACTGATGAGTACGCTTTTTGACCTGTTGACCTTTTTCGTTCTTCTCAGACTTGCGGGAAGCGTGGCAGAAACTTTCCGGACCGGATGGTTCATCGAATCCCTGCTCACGGAACTACTGGTGCTTTTCGTAGTGAGGACCTACAGGCCTTTCTACAAAAGCCGACCCGGCAGGTTCATACTGGTTTCCTCCATTATCCTGGGTTTCTTTGCTGTGGTGATACCCTATCTTCCCGTAGGTCATGTCTTCGGATTCGTACCTCTTCCGGGAGTTGTCCTTTCGGCAGTACTTGCCATAACGGTGTTCTATGTGATCGTTTCGGAGTCGACAAAGCGGGCTTTTTTCCGTTTCCTGAAGTTATGATCTTGTTGTCAAAATTTCCGGTATTAAGGATGTTGTCCTGGGCATGATGACTGCTGGATCCTGGCCGAAAAAGAAAAGGGAATTGATCCTGGGGGGTTTTGGGGGCATCCTGGTCCTGTCGGGGCTTGTTTTTGCCGTAGCAAATTTCGGTGAGATAGGCCGCTTTATAGAGATACTCCAAAAAGCGAGGCCGGCCTGGATAGTAGTTGGACTTCTCTTACAGTGCCTGACGTACCTTTGTGTGGCGATGATCTGGAAACTCGCAATGATCAATGTCGGCATCGATTTTCCGCTTTTTCAACTTGTACCGCTGAGTGTGGCAAAACTTTTCTCCGATCAGGTTCTTCCAAGTGGAGGCGTAAGCGGTTCGGCCTTTTTTATTATGGCTCTCAAGCACCGCGGGGTCTCTGTCGCCGACTGCATGACCGCCCTGATCGCAAGTCTGACGGGATACTACGCTTCATACATCCTCATGGCGTTGGGAAGCCTTGTCCTTTTGGCTTACTATCACGATATACACCTTTGGATCCTGACGGCGTCGGTCCTGTTTTTCGTGATCGCCCTGGCAGTTCCCGCTGCAGTTATAGTGTTAAGCCTTTACGGGAGCAGAAAAATCCCGGCCCCTTTGATGCGGCGCTTCTCCATTCCCATAATGGATGAAGCCCTGGGGAAGATACCGGCCAATGCCATTTTCAGTACCCCCATGTTAGTCAAAGTGACTTTTCTCCAGGCTATTGTTTTTTTGCTTGATTCAGCGACACTTTGGGCAATGCTTCTGGCTGTCGGTCAGAAAGCTACCCTTCTGGTGGCTCTTCCTAGCCTTGTAGTTGCCTCCATGGTCGCAACGATCGGCCTTGTCCCTCTTAGCCTGGGGACTTTCGAGCCAACCTGTGTGGTTTTACTGGGAAGCCTCAAGGTTCCTTTTGAGGCAGCACTGATGGCTACCCTTCTTCTTCGCGGGTTGACGCTCTGGTTGCCCATGATCCCTGGAATGTTGCTTGCTCGAAAAGAGCTATCCAGGGAACCTGAAACTGGTACCGAGGGGACAGTCTTCCGGAGTAATTTCAAGCAGGAAAAAAGGTAAACAGATCCCGAATGGAATTTGGCTGTATGTCAAACCCGGATATGCCCACAAGTTCAGCGTCCGACGGCGATCTCCCAGAGGTAGAGCGATGCCGTTGACCCGAAGGG
>CAZAMZ010000172.1:0-4044 GCA_964486375.1 uncultured Synergistaceae bacterium
CCTGTTGGGCAAAAAGTCGTTTTTCTCTTTACGTCTCCCCTGGCAACAATCAAAAAAAACGCCATAAGGCAAGCCTTGAATGGCAAGGATGCCTTCTGCGGTTCTGTTACCCTGGAGTCAGGGTTTTTGGGCGGATAAATGAAAGGAGGAAATTACATGGTCAAAAGGCTGATTCTCTTTTTAGCGCTTGCAGTATTTCTGACGGGCATGACCGGTATTCATTCCGAAGCCGCAACCGGCAGGAATGAGGTCGCCTTCGGGGACCAGTCCTGGGACAGCATCCAGTTTCTCCACCGGGCAATGGGATTTATCCTGAAGCACGGTTATGAAATGGAGCCTGTTTATAATTTCTCCGAGTCGATGCCGTCGCTGATAGGTCTCGAGCGAGGAGATAACCACATCATCCTCGAGGTATGGGTCGAAGCGAGACAGGAGTGGTGGGACTCTGCCCGGCAGGCCGGCAAGGTTCAGGATTTCGGAAAAGTATTCCCCAATGCCCCATCGGGTCTTTACGTTCCTTCCTACCTAGTGAAAGGCGATCCAGCCAGGGGTATCGAACCGCTGGCTCCGGACCTGGTATCCGTGTTCGATCTCCCCAGGTACCAGCACCTTTTCCCCGAACCTGAGGACAAGACAAGGGGCAGGGTCTACAACGCCGTTTCGGGGTGGGCCGCCAACGAGAGGTATATCAGGAAATTCGAGGGATACCTGGTTGAAGGCAAGCCCCTCAAGGATTTCTTCAACCTTTTCGATCCCGGATCCCAGACAGCCCTGAATGCCGCCATCAGGGGTGCTCACGACCGCGGGCTCCCGATCGTCGCCTACTACTGGGAACCGACCCCTCTCCTCGGGGAACTGGACATGATCCTCCTCAAGGAGCCGGATTACAACGAAAAGGTCTTCAAGGAGACATTCCTCTGCCAGAACCCCGCCTTCTCAGTGGAAAAGGCGGCCAACACCGAATGGCTCAAAAAGCACCCCGAAGTCGTCCCCCTTCTTGAAAACTTCCACCTGAGCCTCGAGAAGACCAATGAAGTCCTGGCATGGATGGAGGCCAACGACAACGATCCGCAGAAGGCAGCCATCTGGTTCCTGAAGAACAACCCGGACCTGTGGCGGTCCTGGATCGATGATGCTGACGTAAAAGCCTCCGTGGAAAAAGCGCTTGAGAAGGAGATTCTCTAGTAAACCGACCAAGAGATTGAAATATAATAATCGATATTAATAACGCTTCTGGAACGGGACAGATCCTGTTCACAGGTCTGTCCCGTTTTTCATTGACTGGCAGACTCTTCCCAGATGCCTTTTGATCATTTCCGTTTTTTCCCAATTGTTCTTCTACTAAAAGTTCCCCTTCCCATTAAGTCCCCCTTTCCGTTGACACTTGCAAACAGTTATGTTAAGAAGCTAAAGAGCAACAACGCGAAACATTCAATGAGGTGAAAACGATGATGAAGAAACCTTGTATTACAGTATGCGGTTGCGGGGGTAGCTCGGTTGCGATAGCAGCAGATCTTGCATTTATGGGTTGCCGGATCACTTTTTTCGAGCACCCGGATTTTGCGGAAAACCTGGACCCTATCCGTGAACAGGGCGGAATACTTTTGACCGGGAATTCAATTTCCGGCAAAACCGGCATAGCGGCTATGCAAAAGATCACTAGTGACCCCGTCGAGGCCCTTGAAGAAAGCGACCTGATAATGATGCCTGTTCCGGCACAGGCTCATATGCCCTTTTTTGAGGTCCTGGCCCCGCATTTCCAGGAGGGACAGGTGATATTTGTAAACACGGGATATTGGGCGAGTCTGCGCTCCCGGTTGATACTTGAAAAGAACGGCAAGTTGGGGAAAGTGACTGTAGCGGAAGGTAACATTCTGCCTTATGCAAGCCAGAAGTTCGGACCTGCCCATGCCCATATCAACAACTATAAAAAGGATCTTCGTTTTTCCGCTTTCCCGGCAAAAGAGAACGGAAAAGTTCTAGATCTCATCAAGTCGGTTTACCCACAATTCAATGCGTCGAAAAATGTCCTGGAAAATAACTTCTATCCAGGCAACCCGTCCCATCATGCCACCATTACCGTTCCAAAGGCGGCGTTATTCCTTGAGGAATCCAGGGAATACCGTTTTTACGGCGAAGTAACGCAAGTCGCATCAAACCTTGTCGATGCCTTTGACAAGGAACGGATAAAAGTGGCAGAAGCCTTTGGGTGCTCAGTACCGCACGTTTTTGAATGGATTCCCAAGACCTACGGCTATGGGGGGAAGGATTTTTATGAGATCTACGGTAAAGTAAACTGCGAACATGCCAAAAGGTGGGAAAGACAGGAGATCCTCAGGCGGCTTATAGAGGAAGACATATGTTATTTTTACATCCCCATGGAATTACTTGCGAATGTTGCAGGCATTGAAGTTCCGGTTACAAGGGCGATAACTGACATCCTGGCTGTACTGGCAGAAAATGATTATCGATCAAAGGGTTTATCTCTTGAGGATCTCGGATTGCAAGGTATGACCAAAGTCGAGATAGTCGATTTTTTGGAAAAAGGGAAAAAGTAGATCGAACCTGCAAGACAGGACAGGGACCGGGGTGATTTAGGGGGTATATCGCATTGAGCCCGATATTGCTCCCGTTATCCCCTGGGCCGCTCCGGGGCAAGAAAATTTCCCGATAGCAGCTTTATGGATGGCTTATAAAAAACACTGACCCTGATGGCCGTAATGTCAGCAGAATGACGGTTCGTCTGGACCGGTTCTGCTATGGAAGCAGCCTTTGCCGATGACTCCCGGGCCTCGAAAAATCTTTCCAAAGCTGAAAACCGGCTCATTGTTCGAAAACCTAAATTCCTCATCTGAGCCAATCACCTGCAGGTCCAGCGCTTATATGTTCTGACAGTGGAACAATTCCCATGGACAAAGACAAAGACTTCCTCTCCGCCGATTTCCCGGTCTTTGATAACCTGGAAATGCGGTTATTCCTGGGCATGAAGGCTTATGTAAACTCCAGGACCGAAAGGCTTGCGGGTTTGCTGTTCACTGTGTCATCAGACACCCGATTCAAGAATCGGCTTAAGGATATCCACAATTCTGTTGAAGACCGTCGGGCCTTTGGTCCGAATAGTACTGGAAAAACCCTGCGTAAATACCCCTTGCCCTGGAAATATTCAAAAACCCCAATAATATTAGAAAAATCAAAAAAGAAAAATAAATATATTTGTATTCTTTATACATCGTTGACCCGTTATATTTGTATTGATAATATTTCTTCAAAACAAATATATCAATGGCTTGAAATTTTTGCATATGTATTGTCGTATGTTCTGATTTCATTTATCCGTTTGCCAGAAACGAGGTGTTTTCATGCACTGGAATATCAGAGTTAATGATCACCAAGGTGTTATTGACCTTTTCGAAAAGGAAGCCCTGACTTCATTGAAAGCGATTTCCAGTCTTCTCCCCATGAAAATTGATCTCCATTATGCAAAAATTGCCGGCCAGGAAGTATACGGAATGATCCCTTTGATATTGTCACTGGAGAACAAAAAAAAGGTCGGTGATCTGGACGCTGGTACGGTTGCATATTTTCCCGATAGGCAAATGTTTTGTATCTACCACGGTGAAGTTCAACCCGAGGATGCATTGGTTACGGTTCTGGGCAAACTCAGGCCCGACCCGGAACTTTTTGAAGTTCTTGAAAGTGTAAAAACAAATGCATCTGTTTATCTCTACCTTTCTGATTCAAAAGATTTCAATCCCCAAAAGAGCCAGGTTTTCAAACTTCCTGGAGAAGGCTGGGAAGATTTCTGGGAAAAGCCGACAGGTGAACTAGTGGATCTTACTATGAGGAAGGGGCAGACCATGCCGTCCGGACCGATAATATCTGCCTGTGGAGATGCCCTTAAACTGACTGGCGTCCTTTGGGAGATACGCCGTCTTCTGATCGAGGAAGGACATTTTGACGGGAAGACCTTCAGGGCTGTAACCGGGCATTTTCAGGACGTGATCGGCGGATGGTAAGAGCTAAAAAAGACGGCTTCAGCCATTG
>CAZAMZ010000173.1:0-4031 GCA_964486375.1 uncultured Synergistaceae bacterium
AGTGCCCCCGGCCACGAGCCGGTAGCCCCTCTCTCCAAGCCCCTCTCCAAGGGCCCTAGCATTATTCACCACCTGACGGGCATACTGGGCGAATTCGGGCTGCATGGCTGCCCTGAAGCATGCCGCTTTTCCGGCGATGACATGCATGAACGGGCCGCCCTGCATCCCGGGAAAGACATTTTTGTCAAGAACCTCGGCGTACTTCTCCCGGCAGAGGATAAGGGCCCCTCTCGGTCCCCTGAGAGTTTTATGAGTAGTCGTTGTAACAAAATCAGAATGTGGCACAGGGTTCGGATGCACGCCGCCGGCCACAAGACCGGCGATATGAGCCATGTCGGACAGCAATATGGCCCCCGCCTTTGAGGCAATATCTGCGAAACGCTCGAAATCGATGAACCGCGGATAGGCACTGGCTCCGGCTATTATCAGCTTGGGCCTGTTCTCATGGGCGAGCCTTTCCACTTCCTCATAATCTATGGTCTCCGTATCCCTGTTTACCCCGTAGGGAATGATACGGAAAAGCCTTCCCGCAAAATTCAGCGGATGTCCGTGGGATAGATGGCCTCCCTGTGACAGGTCCATGGAAAGAATGGGATCTCCCGGCTCCAGTACCGAAAAGTAAACTCCCATGTTGGCCTGGGTGCCCGAATGGGGCTGGACATTGGCGTGCTCGGCCCCGAAGAGCTCACAGGCCCTCCCGGCGGCAATTTCTTCAACGGACTCAACGAACTCGCATCCTCCGTAATACTTCCTGTGCGGGTAACCTTCAGCATACTTGTTGGTCAGGACCGACCCCTGGGCCTGGAGTACGTAGCAGGGAACGAAATTCTCGGAGGCAATAAGTTCAAGCTGCATTCTCTGCCTCTGGAATTCAGACTGCATGAGTGAATCTATCTCGGGATCGATCTCCCTCATGCCGGCTTTCATGATGTCCACAATAGAACACCCCCTTTCTCCTCGAAGGACTCTCTTCTTCGGCTCTCGTGAAGCAATATTATACTCCCGGCAGAATGCCGGGCAAAAAGATCCCCCGGAAAGGACGTGCCGTTCGGATCATTTATCAGTCAAGGTTGTCAGGCATGCCCTTGATGAAATCTCTTATCTCGTCCCTGACGCGTCTGAAAAGGGGAAGCACTTCCTCTTCGCTCCCCTCGGCCCTTGAAGGATCCTCAAAACCACGGTGCATCATCCGTTTCGTTTGGCCAGGGAAAAACGGGCAGGTATCCCCTGCCTCTCCGCACAGGGTGATGACAACATCGAAGGGGATATCTAAAAGCTCCTGGATGTGCTTGCTCTTGTGGGATGAGATGTCCACCCCTGCTTCCAACATCACTTTTATGGCCAGAGGGTTAACAACCCCTGGTTCCGTACCTGCCGACCATGCCTCCATAACGCCGCCCTTCAAATGCCTGGCCCATCCTTCCGCCATCTGGCTTCTGCAGGAATTGTGGGTACACAGAAAAAGAACCCGCAACATCAACTCCACGCCCTTTCTATCCCAACGACGACTAAACCGGTCAAGGTTCGTCACATATCATTTTTGCGATTTTATAGTCCCTGCAGTTTTTCGTCAAAATATGGGAGCCCATTGACAGGATCGCAAAAAAGATTTATATGAATGTATGTTCATATATTCATGTATTGGGGGAAGTGAAAGACAATGACCCCAGGCGGACAAGATATCCCGGGTACCCCCGAGGCCGTAATCACAAATAAACCGGCATCAGTTGAAAAGCAAATGCCAGGTGAGGTTTTCTGTGAATTGCTTGCCGACTTCTTCAAGGTCCTTGGAGACAAGACCAGGGTCCGCATTCTTCTTGCACTATCCTTTTCCGAGATGCGTGTGGTCGACATAGCCGTTCTGCTCGAAATGACCCAGTCATCCATCTCACACCAGTTGAGGATCCTAAGGCAGGCCCGCCTTGTCAGGGCGAGGAAAGCAGGCAAGAGTTCCTTCTACTCGCTGGACGATGAACACGTAGAGCATATCGTCGCCGAAGGGTTCGAACACCTTCGCCACGGGAAGGCCAGTGAGGCAGCCTTGTGAAAAACATCGATCACAACAGGAATAGGGAAGATATGATATTCCAGCTTGAGGGACTCAACTGCGTAACCTGCGCTTCCGCCATAGAAAGATCTTCGGAAGGGCTCGGGTGGGTGCAAAGAGCTTCTGTGGACCCCGTAACATCCCGGTTGACGCTCACTCTTGAACAAGGCCATCCTGAAGATGAGATTGTCTCGACGCTTCAAGGGCTGGTAGACGGGATTGAACCAGGGGTAACTGTTTCAAGGATCCCGCTTTATGAAAATCACTTCCTTCTCCCTGTACGGCGCAAGATCCTTTCATCTTTTTCGGTCCGGATCCTTCCGGGACTGATACTCTGGGCTTCTGCGGCGTTGTTACCCCTTGGGAAGGAGTTCAGCATATTCCTTTACGTCGTCGCCTACCTCCTGTCCGGCTGGAATGTGCTCGGAAGGGCCTTTGGAAACATTTTGAAAGGAAAGGTTTTCGACGAATATTTCCTCATGTCCGCAGCAACTATCGGTGCCATCACGATCGGCGAATTCCCGGAAGCCGTGGCGGTTATGCTCTTTTTCAGGACCGGGGAGATCCTGGAGGAGAGCGCAGTAGATAAAGCCAGAAGATCTGTCTCGTCTCTGGCTGAAATTGTCCCTGATAAGGCCAACCTGATCACAGCAGAAGGGGGAATAAACCAGGTTCCCTCCCGGGCCGTCGCTGCCGGGGACCGCATCCTGATCAGGCCGGGCGAAAGAGTCCCCGTTGACGGGGTCGTATTCGACGGTTTCTCAAGTCTGGACACCTCTTCGATAACCGGGGAATCCATGCCCCGTGATGTTGCCCCGGGGGATCCTGTGTTAGCCGGTTTCCTCAACCAGGGGGGTACACTCCGGGCAGAGGCCGCCAGGCCGCTGGAGGCGTCAGCAGCTTCGCGGATCATGGCTGCAATAGGCCATGCAGGGTCGCAGAAGACCCGTACCGAGAGATTCGTGACTTCCATAGCGAAGTTCTACACCCCCGGGGTCGTCCTTGTCGCGGTCTTCCTGGCGGTTATCCCCCCCATTGCAGGATGGGGAACCTTTGAGACCTGGTTCTACAGAGCCCTTGTCTTCCTTGTGGTTTCATGCCCCTGTGCCCTTCTGATCTCCATCCCCCTGGGGATATTCGCGGGTATAGGATCGGCCTCGAACAGGGGCATCCTCATAAAGGGCGGGGACATCCTCGAGAAACTGTGGCGGGTAGAGACGATATTCCTGGACAAGACCGGAACGCTCACCAGCGGCGAATTCCGCCTGGCAGGGGTATTCCCATCTTCCGGAATGTCCCGTGTATCCCTTATGAGGCTTGCGGTAACCGCTGAAATGAACTCGAACCACCCCCTCGCGGAGGCCGTCAGGGCAGGGTGGCGGGAACAGCCCCTTCCCGAACTTCCTCTTTCCGCTGTGGAACGCCCCGGCCTTGGCATAGAGGCCCGGACCGGAGAAGGAAGGATCCTTGCGGGCAACAGGAGGTTCATGCTGGAAAACGGGATCGACGCGCCGGATCCGTTCGCAACAGGGACGGTCATCCATGTTGCCGAAAGGGACAACTACGCAGGTTACCTCATTGTGGCGGATACGGTAAAACCTGAAGCGGAACGTTCCATAAAGGAACTCAGGGAACTGGGGATTGAAAGGATCTACCTGCTTTCCGGGGACCTCGAGGCGCCTACGGCAGAGGTCGCTGAAGTTCTGGAACTTGACGGGGCCTTCGGTGGCCTTCTCCCCGAGGAGAAAGTCGGGCTTCTGGAGAAAAAACAGGGATCAGGCAAGGGGATAACGGTTTTTGCCGGTGACGGGATGAACGATGCCCCGGTGATAGCCAGGGCGGATGTGGGGATCTCCATGGGCAGGGTGGCTTCCGATGTCACCGTCGAAAATGCCGACGTGGTGATAATGAACGACAAGGTCTCCGGGCTTCCCGAGGTTATGAGAATTGCAAGAAAAACAAAAAGGGTGATATGGCAGAACAT
>CAZAMZ010000174.1:0-4017 GCA_964486375.1 uncultured Synergistaceae bacterium
TGGGGCTGTATCGCCTCCTATGCCAGATAAAGGACAGAAATATTCTCAGGGACTTCATGAATGAGACGGTATTGCCCCTGGTTGAATACGATGCCAGGCACAAAGGAGTACTCTGCCGGACCCTGAGAGCATTCCTCGAGAGCGGGAACCAGCAGGAAACGGCTGACAAACTGATAATCCACAGGCAGACCCTGGGCTACCGGCTCCGCAAGATATCGGAGGTTGTAAGGCGTGATCTCAATTCCCCGAAAGACAGGTTCGACCTGTACATGGGGTTGCTGATAATGGATATTTTTGATTCCGACAGTTTTCAGCGCCTGTTCTAATTTATCTTCCTGAAGGTATTGACCTCTTCCAGCCATCTGTTGTCGTCATTATGATGCATGGCCTTTTCGGAACCATCCAGGACCTTGTCCCATGAAGGGACGTCCTCCAGCTTTCCGCTGAACTTTTCCCTTTTTCCTGGAATAACGAAACGTGTATTTGTTATCCTGAAGTTCCCGGGAAGGCATGTCTCATCCCATCCTGGATTATCCTCCACCCTTTCAAGAGAAAACCGCCACGACCAGGGGATGGTCTCGATCGGTAGCCAGATGGCCTCCCCGTCGGGCCCGGGCCTAACAAGAAGGGTAGTGCGGAAATCCTGGAAATGATTGATATTCAGGGTCAGTGGACCGATCTCGTCGCTGGGAACATCGTGCATGTCAAGGCTTCCCTTCCCTTCAAGCCCGGCGTAGGGGAACCTTGTGTCAAGGGAGTAATTCTCCGATAGAAGCTGGAAGTAATCTCCTCCCTGTTGTCCGAACCCGCCTTTCCTTTCAAGGATGTTCTCCTTGAGCAGCTGTACGTAGGAGATGGAGTGTTCCGCCTCTTCCTTTTCGAAACCCGCCGGGAACCTTGCCCTGCCCCTGATCTCTATCCCCGGGATGGACAAGGATGAGGTTATCCTTCCCAGGTATGCCGAGCATCCTTTCCCCGGGGGAACGACCCCTATCGAAACCCTCTTTTCAGGGATGACGTCGATGTCCGCTTCAGGGGAAAAGACTTTTACCGTCCCTTTCCCTTCAACCTTTTCTCCCTTTATCGTCGCAGAATAAGTTATCTTTTGGTCTTTGCCCGGGAAAGCCCCGTCCAGACAGTAGAATTCGATCCGCCTCTTCTGTTTTTCTTCTTCGGCCAGGGGGATAGCCTTGCCCCTGGCATAGTTCCCCCGGTCATACCCCTCGAGGCCTGCGATAAAAGAGAGCGGGAGCTCCCACTGCCCTCCTGAAGCTTCATCGGCCTGGGGGTAAACCTCCGCCTCGAGCCTTACTTTCCTTCCTGCCATAACCTCGATCTCTTCACCGGTAAATTCGACCCTTCCGCTATCCTTAACCAAGTAAAGGGCTACCACTGGTTCAATATCTCCGAAGGTCCATGAGAAATTGACGCTGCCGTGGTTTTTCGTTCCTGGTTCCGGGCCGTAATGGATCTTATCCCCGATGGCCAGTAGGGATGCCCCGCCTTTTGGCGGATCCTCAGTCTCCCAGGAATAACTGCCGGTCAACCCGGTAATGCCCGTTTCCGAAACAGCGTTTGCCGTAAGGGCCAGATCAAGGGTCTTTGTGAACAGGGTTTCGCACCCGCTTACCTCTTCCACTGATGCTGTAACCGGGACCATAAGGAAGAAGGAGTAAACAGTCCTGTCAGGATCATTTGCCATTCTCTCGATAAGGCCTTCGGGGTCGAGGATAACCGGGTCTGCCGTAGCTTGGAGAAATGCGCCGATCCCCAGGGGGCCGGTGAAAGACTGCAAGAAGAGAGATGCATTCTCGGCCCCTGGCTCAGGACCGACATCGATGGAACCCGAAGCAAAGACCCTGCCTATCTCCCCGCGACATTTGCTCTTTTCGTCGTATGGGCGGGCTATGATAGATTCATCGTAACAGTAGGAGGCTGTGACGCCCGAAGGGATGTAATGGGAGAAAAAGATACTGTCGCCTGCGCTCCTGACCATCTGTCCCGAGATATGTATGCTGCACGACCCCGTCTCGAAGAGTTGGGAATCCCCTTCATCTGTGTTCCAGGCCGCTTCCAGGTGGATCGACACGGGAATACTGTCGGGAAGCGCTCCTTGCGCACCCGCATGAATTCCGACAAGTACAGCGCAAGCGAGCAGGACCGTAAGGACGATACGTTCAACTGCCCTGTTGATCATGGCTTTGGACCTTCAAGCAGGACCATGTCGACCCTGCGGATTGTAGCCCTTCCACCGTCAGATCGTTGCCTTCAGGGTCGATAAAGTCGCGTGAACCGAATTCAATCTCCCGGTAGTCTTCTGAGTAGTAACCAGTGCTTCCGGGACATCTCACGGTAGCTCACCCCCAATTGACAGGTTCGTGAAAGATCCTTTTGTTCCACTTGTTAACAGGATAAAGATTCATCACAAAAAATTCAATAGTACAGATGAGCTTGCAGTTGTAGTGTTTCAAGACAAGAGTGGGGGTATTTTTTGCCCCTGGGAGAATACGATGCAAGGCACAAGGGAGTTATGTGCCGGACCTCTAGAACATTCCAAGGGATGGAAGCAGGCAGGATAACGCTGAAATACCGATAATCCACAGACAGACCCTGGGCTACCGGCTGGTCAAGATGTCTGGAGTTAAAAGGCGAGCCTTCAATTCCTCGAAAGACAGGTTCGACCTGTACATGGGGTTGCTGATAATGGATATTATTGATTGAGATGACCTTTAGATCGGGGGTAACCGACCCGGCCGTGCCTTGTCCTTACAGAGGTTGCCTCAGTGATGATGACTCCCGTGATGACCCCCGCCCATGGTCAGGGCGTGAATGCCTTCCACATAGTGAACGAAGGAGATATAAGCTTCGACATACTCTCTCCCCTTCGCCGGTGAATCTTCGGCATTTCTCTTTTTTTCAAGGGCCTGATGGAACCTCTCCTCAACAGCCTTTCGTACATGGTTCGAGATCCTTTCGGCCAGTTCAGAGACATCGCCGGTCTCCAGGGCCGTGTCTGCCTTTCCGACAACCGGGGGGACGGTGCTCCCGGGCTTGAGCCCTTCATAGGGGGCGCCCTCACCGGCCCGATGGATCCTTACAAGGGTTTCAAAGAAGGACATGTCGGCGAGTTCCCCGGCATCGGGTCCAAGAGAACGGACCTTCAGTGCAAGTTCAAAGGCCTTTTGTACCTCATGCTCGTCCTCTTCCCTGATCCATTTAAGGACCGGCGCAATATTTCCGTTCTCCAGGGCTTTCCTGGCTGTCTTGATCACAGGACCCTCCAGGGTGTCGCAATGTGCTGCAGCCTTTGTTGCAGCCAACAAGGTAAACATGGCCGCTGCCGATAGAAGGGTCAATCCGAAATTCATGACCATCAGCTCCTTCTCTCAGTGTCGGGATAAAAGATCCTTTACAGGGCAGATCCTTGAAATCCCGGATGACAGGCCAATTTTACCTTCCTCCGTCGGTTTGCTCAATTGGAGCCTTTCAATGAAATGCTTTATCATGATAACTAACAAGGTGTAAAGCTTTGCAAAAACGTCTTTTCCTGAAAAAAGGGGGAAATGGGATGCGGAGAAGTGACAGGGAGATAAACGACGTGGCAATACTTGAGGAGATAATAACAGGCTCTTCGGTATGCAGGATGGGGTTGTGTGACGAAGGCAGGCCCTACGTGGTGCCCATGAACTTCGGCTATCGCGACGGGAAGATCTATATGCATTCCGCCCTGGAAGGAAGGAAGCTGGACATCATCAGAAAGAATCCCGATGTCTGCCTGGTGTTTGAAACTGACCTGGAGATGGTCCATGCAGCAGAAGCCTGCAGTTTTTCCATGAAGTACCGGAGCGTAATCGCCCGGGGGAAGGCATCCATCCAGGAGGAAGCGGAAGACAAGGTATCTGGTCTGAATATCATAATGGAACACTACGCGGGAAGGGAGTTCGGCTTCCCTGCCAAGGCCCTTGAAAGGATTGTGGTTATCAGGGTCGATATCGAAGAGATGACGGGGAAGCAGAA
>CAZAMZ010000175.1:0-4016 GCA_964486375.1 uncultured Synergistaceae bacterium
TGCTCTACCAACTGAGCTACGCCGGCGTAACGCTCATGTATTATATCGTGCGAAAGCGCGTTGTCAACTTGAACCAGGCAAAAATTCACGGCCCTCTGGATTATAATTGTTGCAGGATTCCGCCCCTGATCCAACACAGTTCCTTAGGGAATCCATTGAAGGGGGGTCAGGTAACATGACCTTTCCCCAGGTCGCTGTTCTGGCAATTATCCTGGCTGCCATGGCTCTTTTCATGTGGGGCAGGTGGCGCCATGACGTTGTGGCTATGGGTGCTCTACTGGCATGCGTCTTAACCGGCCTGGTCCCCGGCGGCGATGCCTTCGCGGGGTTCGGGCACCCGGCCGTCGTCACCGTGGCCTGCGTCCTGGTGCTGAGTTACGGCCTGCAGGTTACCGGTGCCGTCAACTTCCTGGCCGACCGGGTCCTCCCCAAATCAGCCGGTCCGGGCGCAAGCATACTGGCAATTACCGCCCTGGGGGCATTCCTTTCCGCATTCATGAACAACGTTGGAGCCCTGGCGCTATTAATGCCCGTGGGCATGCAGATAGCAGAGAGGAACCATATCCCGCCGGGCAAGGTCCTTATGCCCCTGGCCTTCGGATCGATACTGGGCGGGACAACCACCCTCATCGGGACCCCCCCCAACCTTATCATCTCCGGTTTCCGAAGTCAGGCCGGACTGGGATCATACGGGATGTTCGACTTCACCCCCGTCGGGGCAACGGTAGCTTTCATGGGAGTCCTTTTCGTGGGATTCCTGGGGTGGAGGTTGGTCCCAGAACGTAAACGCACCGGTTCCGAGAGTTTCGAGACCGGGGCATACCTCAGCGAGGTCAGGGTGTCCGAGGGCAGTCCCGTGGTAGGCAAGCGGGTGCGTGAGGTAGAGGACATGCTTGACGAAGCCGATGCCCAGATCCTCGGAATGGTAAGGGGCGACATGCATTTTACCGCACCCAGCCAGACCCTTCTGCTCAGGGTCGATGACATCCTTGTCATAGAAGCCGAACCTGATGGACTCTCCTCTGCACTTTCGAAACTCAGACTCAGGCTCGAGGAGGCTCTGACCCCGGAAGAGGCTGAAGAGACCGCAAGAAAGAAACGGGAGATATGCGAGAGGTACAACCAGTCCTGTTCCTATTACCTGGATGAGGAGAACGGAGAGGAAAACGGAGACAAGAAAAAAAAGAAGGTCGAGGATTTCGTGGTGAGGGAGATGGTCCCTGCACCAGATTCGGGAGTGCTGGGGCTTTCGGCTACGGACCTCAGGCTGCGGACCCGCTTCGGGATCAATCTGCTGGCCATATCCCGCAAGGGTTACAGGTCCATCAGGCGCCTCAGGACGACTCCCATACACTCGGGGGACGTGCTGCTTCTGCAGGGCACCCCGGAGTCTCTTTCGGATTTTGCCTCCCAGTACGACTGCCTGCCCCTCGCCGCCCGGGACATAAGGGTACCCAGAAAAGGAGAGGTTTTCGCCTCATCCTTAGTGATGGCAGCCTCGGTGGCATTGGCCGCCTTCGGAATGCTTCCTGCCGCCGTAGCTTTCGCTGCCGGAGCTCTGGCCATGGTCGTGCTCAGGATAATACCGCTGCGCTCCGTCTACCATGCCGTTGACTGGCCGGTGGTAATACTTCTGGCGGCGATGCTCCCCGTCGCGGGGGCCATGGCATCCACGGGCGCGGCCGACCTCCTGGCAAGGTTCCTCCTTGGGACCATGGCAAAAGGGCATGCTGTGGCGGCCCTTGTGGTTCTACTGGCCTGCACGATGGTGCTGACGGATTTCATGAACAACGCGGCAACGGCGGCAGTAATGGCCCCCATCGCGCTGAGCGTGGCCTTACAGCTCGGGGTGAACCCCGACACCTTCCTTATGGGAGTGGCTGTAGGCTCATCATGCGCTTTCATGACCCCCATAGGGCACCAGAACAACACCCTGATACTGGGCCCGGGAGGCTTCTCCTTCGGCGACTACTGGAGGATGGGACTGCCTACGGACATCCTGGTTCTCCTGACAGCTCCACCAATGCTTCTGCTGGTGTGGCCCCTTTAATAAGCGAAAGGCATCAGATGACCTCTTTTGCATTGTTGATGAAGGCCTTTATCCCCGCTTTCCTTACATAAGGCTCTTCCTTGAAATTCCTGTAGCGTTCCATGACCCCTTCCAGGGTCTCCTCGGTCCCGAAGATCATGAATACCCAGTTGCGCCCGGGGAAAACAGCATCCCCCCAGTGGGTCTTGTTCCCCACGTTGTCTTTTCCCAGCACATCGCGCCACACGGTGTACCCCTCCACACCGTTACTGTCGAGAACTCTTTCCATAAGTTCTTCCCCGATACTTTCGTTGCATATTATCCACAACATTTTCATGATCTTGCAGCCTCCCTGGCCTCGACGAACCTGGGCGTCTTTCTTATCTTTTCCTCAACAATGCTGTAAACCACGGGCACCAGGAGCATGGTGACCAGCATCGACACGACGAGTCCTCCCATGACTGAAACAGCCAATGGGCGCCATATCTCCGCACCCTGCCCCCTGCTCACGGCCATGGGGAGCATGCCAAAGAAGGTCGTAAGGGTCGTCATTAATGCGGGGCGGAGGCGCCTGTGGCCGGCCTCTACTATGGCTTCCCTCAGCCTGGCTCCGCGAGCCCTTACAAGGTTTATGTAATCGACCAGAACTATTGCTATATTCACCACTATCCCCACGAGCATGATGATCCCCAGCAGCGCCTGCATCGAAATGTAAAGACCCGTGATGAGAAAGGCGAAGACAACCCCTGTCAGCGCGAAAGGTATGCTGAAGAGTATGACGAAGGGGTCCAGGTAGGCCTCGTACTGACCGGCCATAACCATGTAAACCAGGATGATCCCGAGCAGGACCAGGAGACCCATCTGCTGAAAGGCTTCCTGCTGTTCCCTGATCTGCCCTCCGAAGGAGACCCTTATATCGTCTGGTATCTCCAGGGATCCCACCATCCTCGTTGCGTCGACGGTGACCTCGCCGAGAGATCTTCCGTGAACATTGGCTCCCACGGTGATATACCTCTGCCTGTTCTTTCGTTCGATCTGGGGAGGACCGACCTCGTCATTGAGTCGGGCTACCGAGGAGAGCCGGACCGGTGCCCCTCCTGCCCCCGGCACAGTGAGCCTTGCAAAAACGTCCCTGCTGTTCCTCTGTTCCTCGCGAAGCCTTACCCTGATCGGGAAATCGTCCTCCCCTTCCCAGAAGGATTCACTGGTCTTGAAGCCTGCGAAATAGATCCTGGCAGTCCGGGAGATAGACGAGGTGCTGACGCCGAGGAATGCAGCTTTTTCCCTGTCGGGCTCGACCCAGAGTTCCGGCCTGTCCTGCCTGCGGCTTATCGAAATATCTGCAATTCCAGGGATCTCGGCCAACCCGGAGGAGATCATCTCTGCCACCTGTGTGACCTGCTTCAGGTCGTCGCCGTAGATCTCGACGTTCAGTGGCTTGGAGCCCAGGAACATGGCCTTGACAGGTGAACTTACAAAGACCGTCATATCCTCTATGCCCGGCTTGGTACGGATCCAGTTCCGTATCTCGTTGGCTATCTCGAAAGCCGTCCGGTCCCTTTCGTTCTTGTCCACGAGCTTGATGCCCAGGGTTCCAACGTTTGGGCCCGCCTGCTGTCCCACGGCGACGGTAAAGCCTTCTTCATCCATTCCATCCATCCCGAAAACTATCTTCGCTTCCGGAATCGTTTCCGTAGCGTAGGCAACGATCTCTCTGACGAGTTCGTCGGTTTTCTCGAGCCTTGTTCCTTCGGGAAGGGTGAAAGATATGGAAATATCCCCCGTGTCCGGATCGGGCGACAGTTCTGTCCCAATATTCCTGAAACCCATGAAGGTCAGAAACAGCAGGATAAGCGACAGGGCTATTACCTTTTTTCTGTTTTCAAGGGCCCACTCGAGCATGGACGAATAGGAATCCTCCATCCATGAGAAAAATCTTTCTGTTAACTGGTGGATCCTCAGCTTGCCGGGCTCCCTTCCGAAGAAC
>CAZAMZ010000176.1:0-3982 GCA_964486375.1 uncultured Synergistaceae bacterium
ATCGGGTTTGATAGGTTTAATTTGGGCTATACTTGAATCGGCAATTCCTCTTAGCGGCAGCACACTTGAAATTGTAATCGTTAAAGATGTTGTGCCTCAGGAATGGCCTTCCAGACCGTCAGATTTGGGCCTATGAAAGGTAAGCCAGTGATGGGCAAGCCGCTATCCAGGATTTCCCCGATTTTTGATACTTACAGCCAGCAGTCATAGGCCTGATTCATCGCGGATCGCCCTTTTCCAATCCTTGGGCCGTGAAATACCCATTCAGTGTAGGCTCTTGTGACTGTTGTAACCCCGGCAGCTAAAGCCCGCGGAGTGGATGCGGTTGCCATCTCAAGGCGAGTAATTAAAAACTCATTGACAGTTGTTTGATTATCGTTTAAGAAAACGACGTTGGGACTCGCCTCCATAGAGTGCCAGCAAATAATTTGCTCGATGGTCTCGATTCACTCCGTATCAAGATCCTCGCGCCATTGATGCGAGTGCCAGCATGGCTTCCTCGATGGTCTCGACCCTTATGGCCAGATGGTGGATCCCCTCGCCCTTCTTCTCAATGAACTTCGCCACGGGGCTTTCAGGATCGGTGGCCTCCAGGAGCTCAACCTCGGTATCACCCAGCGGAAGGAAGGCGGTCTTGACCTTCTGCTCGGCAACTTCCTCGACACCGGTACATTTTATACCCAGAGACCGTTCCCAGAACTTGAGAGCCTCATCTATGCTCTCAACGGCGATGCCGATATGGTCTATCGCAACAGGTTTCATCCTATACCTCCAAAGTGCAGGCCCGGATACTTCCGGCCCATGATATTCGGCACCCCGACCGCTGCAGGCTTACTTGCGCCTTCGAGATCAACATTGCGGGAATGCCGGCAATTCAAACCTTGGATAGCTGCCTCATTACTCCTTTTCCCTTTTTTCCTCCACGGTCTTTTCGATCCATTCTATACATTTCCTGGTGGAGGTTCCCGGTCCGAATATGGCCCCTGCTCCCATCTCCAATAGCCTGGGGATATCGCCATCGGGAATTACCCCTCCGCCGAATACAATAATATCCTCGGCATTTTTGCTCTTGAGAAGCCTGATTATCTCGCCGAAGTAATGCTCGTGGGCACCGCTGAGTATGCTTATCCCGATAGCGTCGGCATCCTCCTGGATGGCTGTCTCGACAATGCTCTCAGGCGTCTGCCTGAGACCTGTGTATATAACCTCCATGCCGGCGTCCCTTAGGGCCCTTGCTACCACCTTGGCCCCCCTGTCGTGTCCGTCAAGGCCCGGTTTGGCTACGATAACACGGATCCTGCGTTCGCTCATTGTTCGTCCCTCCTGATCCCCGACGTCCCTAAAGGACGATATTCTCCCGGTATTCGCCGAATTCCTCTCTAAGAACCCCGCAGATCTCGCCCTCGGTGGCGTATACCCTGACGGCATCGATTATCGCCGGCATCAGGTTCACGCTCTCGTCCCGGGCTGCCGTCCTGACGGCATCCAGGCGGTTCTTCACCAGCACATTGTCGCGCCCCTGCTTCATGGCCTGGAGAGCCTTTTCCTGGTTCTCACCGACGGAGGGATCGACCCTGAGGAGTTCCCTTCCTCCTCCGTTCTCCTCGACCTGGAACTTGTTGACCCCCACCACTATACGGTCGCCGCTTTCGACGGACCTCTGGTACTGGTAGGCTGCATCCTGTATCTGCTGCTGGGGGTAACCCTTTTCAATGGCTACGAGCATACCGCCCATTTCATCTATCCTTCCAATATATTCCATGGCCTGCCGTTCTATCTCGTTGGTGAGGCTTTCAACGGCATAACTTCCCGCCAGGGGGTCCACTGTGCAGGTCGCCCCGGATTCATGAGCGATTATCTGCTGGGTCTTGAGGGCTATGCCAACGCTCTTCTCGGTGGGAAGCGCGAGAGCTTCGTCAAAACTGTTGGTGTGGAGGGACTGGGTCCCGCCCATTACCGAAGCAAGGGCCTGTATGGCAACGCGGACGATGTTGTTCTCCGGCTGCTGTGCTGTGAGCGTGCTGCCGGCCGTCTGGGTGTGGAAGCGGAGCATCATGGCCTTAGGCTCGGTGACGCCTATCCGTTCCTTCATGAGTTTCGCCCAAAGCCTCCTGGCCGCCCTGAATTTTGCCACTTCTTCCAGAAAATCGTTGTGGGCGTTGAAGAAGAAAGAGAGCCTCTGTCCGAATACGTTGGGATCCAGCCCCGCATTAACGGCTGCCTGAACGTAGGCCAGGCCGTCGGCAAGGGTAAATGCTACCTCCTGGGACGCAGTGGAGCCTGCCTCACGTATATGGTAGCCAGAGATGGAAATGGTGTTCCACTTGGGGACATTGTCGCTGCAGAAGCCGAATATGTCCGTGATCAGGCGCATCGATGGTTTCGGGGGGAAAATATAGGTCCCCCTGGCGATGTATTCCTTCAGAATGTCATTCTGGATCGTACCGGAAAGTTCCCCAAGGCCGACGCCCTGCTTCTCTCCCACTGCTATGTACATGGCAAGCAGGACGGCTGCAGGAGCATTTATCGTCATCGACGTGGATACTTTCCCGAGGGGGATCTCACTGAAGAGGGTCTCCATGTCGGCAAGACTGTCAATGGCCACCCCCACCTTGCCCACTTCCCCGCGGGCCATGGGATGGTCCGAGTCATAGCCTATCTGGGTAGGAAGATCGAAAGCCACTGAAAGCCCGGTCTGTCCCTGTTGAAGAAGGTACCGGTACCTTGCGTTCGACTCGGCCGCCGTCGCAAAACCGGCGTACTGGCGCATGGTCCAGAACCGTCCGCGGAACATGGTCGGCTGGACTCCACTCGTATAGGGGTAGTATCCCGCGACACCAAGCCCCCTGCAGTAATCGAGGCCTTCAAGGTCGACGGGGGTGTAAAGACGCTCAAGGGGTATCCCGCCAACCGTTGTGAAAACCTCCTTCATTTCAGGCTGCCTGGACAACCCCTTTGCAACCTTTTCGTCGTAATTCTTTTTTCCTTCGTGCAGGTCTTTGCAGACTTCCTTTTCACTCACGCTGAAACGCCCCTTTCCCGGCAACCAGCCGTCTTCACTTACTTCAGGATCTGAGGCCAAATTGACTGAACTGTACTTCAAACAACGGTCCGATCGTGAATCTTGAAGCAAACGGGAATATTATTCCCTAACAGGCAAAATGATGCAACCATTTCATTGAATTGCGAGACAATTCCATTCAATTTATTCCCCGAATTTAATAAAAACCGCCCATAACCTTTTATCCTCTCCTGAAAGCTCTCATAGGGAGAATATTTATACCATCTTCCTCAATGGCATTCCTTACGGCCTTTGCCATATGAACCGCTCCGGGGGTGTCTCCATGGAGGCAGATCGTATCGGGTATTATGCTGACAAAACCTCCTTCTATGGCAGGGACCCTGCCTTCACGGACCATTTTGACCGCCCGGCCTGCAGCCTCGGCAGGGTCAACTATGACAGCCCCGGGGACCGACCTGGGGACAAGGGAACCGTCCCTGGAATAAGCCCTGTCGGCAAAACCCTCTGCTGCAAATGGCATGCCTTCTGCATGACAGACCTTTTCAAAGGCTGACCCGGGCTGACCCACAAGGATAAGGCCTTCATCCACATCCCTTGCAGCGGAAGCTATGGCACCGGCAACAAGCTCATCCCCAGCCCCCCTGTTGTATAAAGCTCCGTGAGCCTTGACATGCTGCAGTCTTCCGCCTTCAGCCTTCACGATGGCGTAAAGTGCTCCTATCTGGTAAATGCAGATGGCTCTGATCTCAGTCGGGGAAGAACCCATTTCCCTTCTCCCAAAGCCTGCAAGGTCGGGGTAACCGGGGTGAGCGCCGATAGCCACCCCCATTGAAAGGGCCAGAACCGAGGTGCCGGCCATTATGGAAGGGTCGCCGGCGTGAAGCCCGCAGGCGATGTTGACAGAGGTGACCTGCTCCATCATCCCCTCATCATCACCCATTCTCCATGGCCCGAAACCCT
>CAZAMZ010000177.1:0-3976 GCA_964486375.1 uncultured Synergistaceae bacterium
GATAACATCTGTTTAAGTACCGATTCGTATAGCGTCGAACGGGCAACGGGTTTGAGCATTTCTCCACCTCTTCTTTTTTCGCTTAATCCAATATCCACAAGTCGATCTGTCCCACAATAGAAAGTTAGCATAAAGCGCGTGTTTTGGGTTAATGGCTTGCGGCTCCGGAGCCTCTTTATTTTGCACTCTTGATTAGTTTTGGTCAGTACCTTTGTTGTATTGACAGCGGAATGTCGAACTGATATTTTCACCTAGTAATGTGAATTATCTTACATTAGGATAGTAGTATTTTCAAGAATGTAATTTTGATCCGCTTTGGGAATGAAGATGATCCACAAGGGGAGGGAGATCATGTCTGTAAAAGATGCTGCCAGACGGGTCTGGTCGGTGCTTCACCATATCCAGGGTTTCGTGCTTTTCCTTCTTATGCTCGGAGTGACGATACTTGTTTTTGTCCAGGTCATCATGCGTTATGTCCTTCATGCTCCGCTGATGGGAATAGAGGAGCTGACCCTCTTCCCCGCCATATGGCTTTACCTCCTTGGAGGATCCAACGCCTCGATGGAGCGGAGCCATATTCAGTGCAATGTTATCAACGTATACGTTACAAACCCGTTGTCGCTCAGGTTGCTGGACATCCTTAAATCTGTAATTTCCCTGGGAGTGTGCCTGTGGCTCACCTATTGGGCATTCGAATACCTGCAGTATTCGCTAAGGGTATGGAAACTCAGCAACCTTCTCTACATCCCCCTCTTCTTTGGAGAGAGCGCGCTCTTTGTCTGCCTTACCCTCATGGCCTTCTATACCCTTGTGGAACTTGGGGACAATTTTCTCGGGCTCAAGTCTGTCATGGAAAGTAAGGGGGAGAAATAGCCATGGAACTTACAACTGTTATCCTTCTCGACGTCTTTGTCCTGGTAGCGCTACTGATCCTCAGTGTCCCCCTGCCTTTCTGTTTCGGGGGAGCCCTGCTTTTCCTCAGCTTTTTCGGCAACGTTTCGATGGCCAGCATGATGATGTGGGGATTCAACCAGATGATCAACATGGTCCTTTTGGCCAGCCCCCTTTTCATCTTTGCGGGCGTACTCATGGCCAACAGCGGCATAGCAGACAAACTTCTGGATTTTGTCGACCTTTTCGTCGGACGGATAAAAGGCGGGATAGGTGTCGTCTGTGCGGTGACATGTGCGATCATAGGAGCCATTTCAGGGAGCGGGTTCACGGGTGTTGCGGCCACGGGACCTATAATGATCCCCCGGATGGTGGCCCAGGGTTACCCCAGGGGTTATGCCACTGCGCTTGTGACCGTATCCTCCATTCTTGGGCTACTCATACCGCCGAGCGTGATAATGATCATCTACGGATGGATAACCGAAACATCCATACTTGCATGTTTCCTTGCAACTGTAGGTCCCGGGATCCTGATAACCTTGTCCTTCTCGGTAATAAACCTTGTCTGGGCGAAGAAGATGCCCAATATTATCCTTGAGGATCCCGAGGTCCTCAGGCAGAAGAGAAAGGAAATGCCAACCCGTTTCGTGAAGGCTCTTCCGGCTCTTTCCGTTCCTTTCGTTATCCTCGGGGGGATCTACGGAGGAGTTTTCACGCCCACGGAAGCGGCCGCTGTGGCCGCCGTCCTCGCACTTCCGATAGGGTTTTTTGTTTACAAGGGGCTTACAATCAAGAATTTCATTCCTGTTGTTCGGGAATCCGCTACATCAGTCGGTGCCATAATGACGATGATCATTTTCACCCTTATCCTCAGCCAGACCTTCGTCATGCTCAGGGTTCCCCAGATGCTTGTCCAGGTGGTATTCCGCCTGACGGAAAACTACTTCCTGATACTGATACTGATAAACATTTTCCTGTTTTTCGTGGGAATGATCGTTAATGATGTTACAGGGATCATCCTGCTTGCTCCTCTTCTTCTTCCCCTTGTCCAGCAGATGGGGATGGACTCTGTTCAGCTTGCGGCGATCATGGGAACCAACCTTGCCATGGGAGGAGTAACACCCCCCTACGCGAGCATCCTTTACCTGGGGATGAGAGTGGGTAAATGCGAGTTCACCGACATCCTCAAACCAACGATGATCTTTTTGCTCCTTGGTTATGTTCCCATTGTTTTCCTGACTACTTATTGGTCGCCTCTTTCCATGTGGCTGCCGACGGTGCTTGGTTACGTGAAATGAAAATGTCCGGCAAGTACAGGGATCTGCCGATCTGAAGGAGTGTGATGGCATGCAGCCTGTTGTAGCGGTGCTAGGTGCGGGGAACGGAGGTCAGGCTCTGGCCGGCCATCTGGCAATGAAGGGTTATACCGTCAGGATTTTCGAGCATCCCGATTTCGGGGAAAAGATTTCGCTGATTAATAAAAAGGGCGGCATAGAACTTGGCGGAAGCCTGAAAGGTTTCGGCAGGCTGGATAAAGCGACAGTCGATGCAAGGGAAGCCCTGTCAGGGGCTGACGTTGTTTACATTGTCGCTCCGTCGTTCGCCCAGGAGCCGATAATTAACCTTGCTGGTCCTCATCTGAAGAACGGGATGAAAGTGGTCCTGATCCCGGGGAATTTTGGTTCTCTTGAAACGGCTGCCCGGATCGGGGCCGGGAGGAAGGAGGGAGTCCTGTTAGGGGAGACCAACACACTCCCTTACGCCTGCCGGCAGGTCGAGCCGGGTTCAGTGGACATCTGGGGCATCAAGACAAAGGTCCTTATGGCGGCTCTGCCCTCACAAAGGAACGGAGAACTGATAAATGCAGTGGGTGAAATGTTCCCTACCGGGATAGTGGAAGCGTCCAATGTCCTGGAGGCTGGTTTTTCAAACCTTAACATGGTCGTTCACTGCCCTACGATGATCCTGAACGCCGGACGCATTGAATCCGAGAAGGGAAATTTCCGCTTCTATACCGACGGTATGACCCCCTCGGTCTGCAAGATTTCCGAGGCCGTTGATGAAGAAAGAATATCGATCGGGAAGGCCATTGGGTTAAAGCTGCAGTCGCAATTCCAATGGCTAAAGGAAACATACAGTCTCAAGGGAGACACCCTCTATGACGTTCTGCAAGGCAGCAATGTTTACGGGGGACACGGGGCGGATGCTCCCAAAGTACTCTCGCACAGGTATTTGACGGAAGATGTCCCCTACCTTCTTGTTCCGGTCGCATCTTTCGGCAGGGCTCTCGGGATCCCCTGCCCGCATATCGAGAGCATCATTCTCATGGCAAGCACGATCAACGGCAGGGACTTCTTTTCCGAGGGAAGGACCCTCGAAAAGATGGGTTTTAAAGGATCAAGGCCTGAAGACATTCCGGGGCTTCTTGCGGATGGGTTCTAGGCAGAGAGGAAACATTTTTCATATGGACGCATCGAACGAACCGGGAAGCATTTTCGACATACTTGGACCGATAATGACAGGTCCCTCCAGTTCCCATACCGCGGGAGCCGTGAGGATAGGGAAAATGGCCAGGAATGTTGCAGGAGGTGATATCCGCAGTGTGATCATCACCTTTTACGGGCCCCTGTCGAAGACCTATAAGGGGCATTTCACGGATTCCGGTGTTGTGGCAGGGCTTCTCGGAATGGAGGTTGATGATCCTGCCGTAAGGGATGCCCTGGTCAGGGCCAGGGAAGCGGGAATTTTGGTAAAGGTGAATCCTCTTTCATCAGAAGACAAGAATCCCAACACCATAGAACTTGAGATTGAGTCCTCTGGCGGAATTACGCACAGGGTTGAAAGCATTACCGTTGGGGGTGGAGAGATCCTGATCTCATCCGTAGACGGTTTCCCTGTGGGATTGAGAGGGAAGCATGACGAAATCCTTGTTTTTTGCGGTCCTGGCGGTGATGCCCCAGGAAAGGCAGGACAGGTTTTCCCCGAGGCAAAAATGGTCACCCTTGAAAGCCCGGAGGGAGCAAAACTCCTTGTGATAAGGACCGACAAGACGCCTGCTGAACAGCTCATCAAAGAAATAGGAGAT
>CAZAMZ010000178.1:0-3974 GCA_964486375.1 uncultured Synergistaceae bacterium
CTGGCGGTAAAGACGGTCAAAACGGTCTCTCATGGCGGTCACACCCCCGGTATGCGGACGAACAAAACCACAACGTACGGACTGCGCCAACAGAAAAGGGGCGCAAACCTCGCAGGCTTCGCTCCGTATTGGTCATTTGAGGTCTGGTAACGAGGGCGGACTGGGCGGCGAAAGGAGCATCCTTGCCGCTGACGGAAGGGACGGGACATGAACCATTCTTCCCCTATCTCTGCCCGGCGCTCACCCTCTCTTTACAGTCGCACTTGCCTTCTGGAACGCTACTTTGGCTTCCTTCCATTCAGGTCTCCTTGAAGGATAATTTACGTCAATGTTAGTACACCAGCCCTTCAGGGTCAACAAAAAGGCGGGACGCATTTTGCGACCCGCCGCTAAAAAAACAGGAACATCAAACCTTTAATGACCATAACTCATAGGTCCATTGAAAAGCGGGATATGGAAAGGCTTTTCCCGGTTCTTTCATCGATTTCAACGATGACGGCATCCATCCTTACATCCCTGCTGCATACCTCGAACTTGGCAGGCATGCCGGTCAGGAACCTTGAGATGATAGCCTCCTTGTCCATGCCGATCACTCCGCCGTGGCCTCCTGTCATGCCCACATCCGATATGTAGGCCGTGCCACCTTCAAGGATCTCCTCGTCGGCCGTCTGGACATGGGTATGAGTCCCCAGAACGGCTGCTACCCGGCCATCAAGGTAAAGGGCAAGAGCCCTTTTCTCCGAGGTGGCCTCGGCATGCATGTCAACTAATACGGGAATCCCTTCCATACTGACAAGTACCTCATCGGCCCGGCGGAAGGGACAGTCGATCGGCTGCATGAAAACCCTTCCCTGAAGGTTGATGACGGCAAGTTTCAGGCCTTTTTTTTCGATGACCATGGAGCCGCTGCCCCTGGATGAAGGGGGGTAGTTGGCCGGTCTTACAAGCCGTTTCTCCTCGTCCAGCAGGAGGAGGGCCTCCCTGTTATCCCAGATATGATTCCCGCTGGTAAGGGCATCCACCCCATGTTGGAACACCTCTTCCATTACCTTGCCTGTCAGGCCGAAACCTCCTGCGGCGTTCTCCACATTGGCAAGGGTAAAGTCAAAGGGCCCCATGCTGCTTCTGACCCGTGGAAGGAGAGCCGAAAGGGCCTTCCTTCCCGGGTTACCTACAATATCTCCAATAAATAGAACTCTCAAAATTCCCACCTACTTGGCAAATTCCACTGAGCGGGTCTCCCGTATGACGATAACCTTTATCTGGCCGGGGTACTTCATCTCCCCTTCAATCTTCCTTGCTATGTCGTAGGCCAGTTTGTGAATGGCACCGTCGTCAAGGCTGTTCGGGGCTACCATTACCCTGACCTCCCGCCCTGCCTGGATAGCGTAGGCCTTGGTCACTCCCTTGAAAGTCTTTGCGAGTGTCTCCAGGGTCTCAAGCCTCTTGATGTATGATTCCAGGCTTTCTCTTCTTGCACCGGGTCTTGAAGCACTTACGGCGTCGGCTGCCGAAACAAGGACATCGTAGGCAGATACCATCTCCTCGTCCTCGTGGTGAGCGGCAACGGCGTTGACCACTTCAGGTATCTCGCCAAACCTCCTGGCAAGATCTCTTCCAATTAGGGCGTGGGGGCCTTCAACCTGGTGGTCGACCGCTTTTCCGATATCATGCAGGAGGCCCGCTCTCCTGGCAATGTGTTCGTCAAGGCCCAGTTCCGTGGCCATGATGCCAGTAAGGTGGGACACCTCAAGGCTATGGGAAAGTGCGTTCTGACCGTAACTGGACCTGTATCTCAGCTGCCCTACCAGTTTGACCAGTTCCGGGTGCATCGACTTGATCCCCGTCTCAAGGAGGGCTTCCTCCCCTGCTTCAAGGATCTTTTCCTCAACGTCCTTCTGCGCCTTTTCGACGATCTCCTCTATCCTGGCCGGATGGATCCTTCCGTCCAGCACCAGCCTTTCAAGGGACAGGCGGGCAACTTCCCTGCGGACCGGGTCGAAACTGCTGAGCGTCACTGCTTCAGGTGTGTCGTCAACAATAAGATCTACGCCGGTAAAGGTCTCGAAAGCCCTTATATTTCTTCCTTCCCTGCCTATGATGCGCCCCTTCATCTCGTCAGAGGGCAGCGATACAACGCTGACGGACATTTCAGAAGTATGATCCACAGCACAACGCTGTATGGCACTAACAACTATTTCCCTTGACTTGCGTTCGGACTCCCTTCTTGCCTTTTCCTCAAGTTCCTTAAGTCTTAGACCTATCACGTGAGATGCCTCATCCTCAACTTCCCTGAGAAGGACTTCCCTGGCCTGTTCTCTTGTCATAGCCGCGATCTCCTCAAGGCGTTCCATCTGTTTCCTTCGGACAGTCTCCACTTCCTCAAGCCTTCCGGAAAGCTCATCCTGTCTCTTCCTGAACTCTTCCTCCCTCCTGATGATGGTTTCCATCTTGGAGTCGAGGTTTTCCTCCTTCTGTTCAAGCCTTCGTTCCGCACGCTGCAATTCGGCGCGCCGTTCCTTGATCTCACGTTCTGCATCCTGACGGAGGCGGTGTATCTCTTCCCTCGCCTCCGTGAGCATTTCTCTTTTGCGCCTGTCAGCCTCCTGGAACGCGTCCTTCAAAAGCTGGTCGGACTGTTCCCTGGTTCCCTTGAGTTTTTTGTCACTTAAAAATTTGTACACAAGGAAGCCGATCGAAATGCCGACGGCGACAGCTGCTGCGATAATTACTGGCAACATGTGAACATCACTCCTTATTCCGTTGTCAAGTTTCGTGATCTGTCGATCTATTCGGCAGTCGCAATATGCAAAAAAGTGTCCTAGGGTATTCTACAGATTAGGAAGCCCTATCACAAGCCCGACGGATCGCTTCCCTTATTACGGGATTCGAGAAGCCCTTGCGCAGGAGCCTGCCTGCAATTCTTCTTTTGTCGAGACTTTCACACCAATTCCCGGCCATGTCTGCAGCTCTTGCTACCTCGTTCTCGAGATCGAAACGAACCTTTTCATCGACAAGTGAACCATGAATGCCTCTTTTCAACAGTTCCATCCTCATCCTGCCGAAACCGATATCAGGATGGGTCGAAATGAACAGATCGCAGTACCTGGGGTCATCGATAAGTCCTGATACCTGCAGTTCATCGCATATCGTCCCGGCCAGTTCTTCCGTTGCACCCCTGGAAAGAAGTTTCCGAATAACCTGGCGTCGTGTATATTCCGACCTTGAGACCAGCCTGACCGCATAATCCAAAAGTTTTTGATCCAGTTCGCCGCTCATTGCATTTCACGCCGTCCCTGCCAATTGAAGTTTTTGTCCCAACTTCCGGTAGACCTCTGCCCGGAGTTCCCCATATGCGGAAAGGTCCGGGTCGCCATCGACCAGGGAGAAGGCCGACTCTCTTGCCTCCTCCAGAAGTTTACGATCCTTCAACAGATCGGCCACCCGAAAATCGGTGATGCCGTGCTGCCTTATACCGCAAATCTCTCCAGGTCCCCTGAGAGCCAGGTCTTTCTCCGCTATGCGGAATCCATCTGAAGAGGAGCACATGGCCTCTATCCTGGCAGCACCTTCCGGGGTAGACGGGTTCCCGAGAAGAAAACAGTACCCCCTGGAACCGCCGCGACCAACCCTCCCCCTCAACTGGTGCAACTGGGAAAGACCGAACCTGTGGGCGTCCTCCACTACCATGACCGTTGCTTCCTCAACATCGAGGCCAACCTCCACGACAGTGGTGGATACAAGTATCGACATTTCGCCCCGGGCAAACTCCTGCATCACAGCCTCCCTTTCGTCACCGGGTATCTGGCCGTGAAGGATCCCTACCCTCTTGTCGGGGAAAAGGCTTGACAGGATCTCGTGGCGTCTTGCGACAGGCATCAGGGGAAGTTTTTCGCTCTCCTCGATAACCGGGCAAACCCAGTACACACTATTGCCTCTGTGCGTCTCTTTCCTGATGAATTCCAGCAGCCGTG
>CAZAMZ010000179.1:0-3966 GCA_964486375.1 uncultured Synergistaceae bacterium
TCTCGCTGGAAGAATCCAGGGCGAGATCGGGTAAATGGTTCCCACCGCTTTCACAGCTCCGTTTCTCCTTGATGCTGAAGCGTTGTTTCAGTCCCCCAATGGAGTTCCACATTCCATGGATCTCCTCCCGCCTTTTCAGGAAGAGGGTTACACCCAGATAGCCAAGGGCAACATTCAGAAGTATAGCGACATAGCTTCCCACTACCGGAAGATCTGCAAAAGGCAGTGCCGCAAGATTTGCAACGATAAGACCAGCGATAAGTCCTGCCAGGGCTACGGATATGTCATGCCAGCTCAGGGTTTCGAGGTTCTTTTCGAAAGATAATCCTATAAAGCCGAGGACCTTCACAAAAACAGGCGTTATCAGGTATCCGATCATTGAAAACAACACAACGCCAATAATAAAGGGTATAAAAACATAGGGGAAAGCCTCTTTCGGCCACCAGTCCTGCATCACGGCGATCCTTACGACCTGGTAGCCCGCCACTCCTCCCAGGAAAACAAAAATCGCCCTGGCAAGATAAAGCATGATCCTTACAATCCCTTCGGCCATACTCTCACTTCCTTTCCGAATCAGCTTCTGTCATGCTGTCTCACTTCAACCCTGGCTTCGATCGAGGCATGCAGGGTAACCCTGTCAGCGTAACCTATTGTTCCTCCCAGCGGCAGTCCAAAGGCAAGACGGGTTGTTTTGATCCCGGTCCCTTTTACCGCTTCGAGTACTGCAAAAAAGGTAAGGTCACCTTCCACGCTGGGGTTTGTCGCTATGATGAGTTCAGAAAAATCTCCTTTCCCTGAGTATTCCTTAAGCCTTGCCAGTCTTTCGGGACCTATCTCCTCGCCATCCATCGGCGACACTCTGCCCCCGAGAATGAAATACAGGCCTGAATACGCTCCCGACTGCTCCAGGGAAAGCATGTCCTCCACGTTCTCCATCACGCAAAGAGTCCTTCGGTCCCTGAACGGATCAGAACATATGGAACAGGGATCTTCAGTTGTAAGGTTACCGCATATTGAACACGAAAATGTCCTGTCTCGCATCAGTGAAATTGTCGATGACAGTTCATTGGAAAAATCAGAAGGCTGCTGTAAAAGGAAAAGCGCGAACCGGCGTGCCGTTTTGTCACCGACACCAGGGAACCGTGAAAAAAGTTTCATGAGCCTTTCGACGGGTTCCGAGACAGGCATCTCCCTCACCTAACCAAGGCCGGGAATGCCAAGGCCGGCCCCGAACCTGCCGAGCCTTGACTGGGCCATTTCCTTGCTTTTGCCGGACGCATCATTGATAGCTGCCAAAATCAGGTCTTCAAGCATTTCCTTCTCCGACGGATCAATTACTTCAGGTTCGATCGAAATACCAACGATCTCACCCTGACCTGTCGCCGTCACTCTTACCATTCCACCTCCGGCCACTCCTTCGACCCGCTCCCTTGTCAGCTGTTCCTGTATCTTGCCGATCTCTGACTGGAGTTTCTGTGCCTGTTTAAGCATTTGTTCCATATTCATTGTCTCATCACCTTTCCCAGTCCATCTTCATCTGGTCCTGTTCTTCCTGCCCGGATCCTTATGGTGGTAATTTCCGCCTTTCTCTATGGTGATCGCCCTGTAAAGCTGTTCAAAAAGCATGAGAAGACACATTTCGTGCGGCAGGGTCATTGGAGACAGTGAAAGAAGGAAGTCTGCCCTTTCTCTCACGGGCACTGATACACCGAAAGGTCCCCCTACACACATGACAAGCCTGCCCCTGGTCCTTCTGAACATTTCAAAGATCCAGCTCGAAAATCCTTCGCTTGATCTTCCTTCTCCTGACTCATCCAGGAGAATGAAACAGTCCCTTTCACCCAACCTTTTCAGAAGACCGGCCCCTTCTTCCTGTATAACGGTCCCGGTCTTTTTCCTGCCGGCAATATCCCTGATCGTTTCCCATTCGCATGGCATGAAGGTGTTTATCCGACGATGGTACTCCTCGATCTCACATTTATAAAGGGGGTTCTTGAGTTTCCCTACCGAAAGGATCACCAGCTTCATCTCAGGTGGCTTTCCCTTTTGCTGCCCCGGCTCTACGCTTGCGGAGCATTTTTTTTACAGCAAAAGCTTCGTCCCTCTCCCTCTCCGAGAGTGCAAGCATTATCCTTTTCCTTCCTGCTTCCAGTTCGGGCAGGATCTCCTGCTCCAGATTGTTCACCTTTCTCCGGGTCTTTTCAAATTCGGCCTCAAGGGCATCCAGCTTGGATTTCAGGTTGATGTATTTCCATAGGAGAGGTTCTATCCCTGAAAGGGTCTCAAGAAGTTCGTCAACATGAAGGGAGGCCATGGCAGGATCCATAAGCATGCTTCCAAGCAATGCGCCCCTTCCTTCATCTTCCGGGAAGAACTGGGAGTACCGGCAGCCCATAAGGGCATGATGGACGATCCGGACCTTCCTGGGCTCTACTCCCCATGAAAGAAGGGTCATCACAGACTCTCCTTCGAACAGTTGAACAAGAGCGTAGGCATAGGAAACGAAAGATAGAAGTTTTTCCACCTCTCCCCTCATGTTCCGGAAGGCGGCTCGGTCAGTTTCGATCTCCCTGAGTAGCGCTTCCTTCTTCCTTTCAAGGAGGGAGCAGCCAAACCTGACGGTTTCGATCCTGCGGGTGATCTCTCCCAGTTCGCTCCTTGAGACCGGAAATTCATTTGACATCTGTCCTGGATCTCCTTATCTCCTCGAGCAGGTCTGCGGGTATCCGGTAGAGCTCTTCATCGGGCAGTGCCGACAAGGCGTTAAGGGCGGCCGAAAGCGATTCTTCAATAGTTCTTGCCCTGTCGCCCTGATTCAGAAAATCCTTTTCAAAAATAGAACCGAATTCAAGGTAGCGCTGCTCCTTATCGGTCAAGCCCTCGTCCCCTACAATAAGCCTCAGCCTGGCAGCTTCCCTTGATCGGGCATATGAAGCAAAAAGCTGGTCTGCCACCTGCCTGTGACCCGGGAAGGTCCTGCCCTCCCCGATCCCCTTGTTCATCAGCCTGCTCAAACTGGCAAGGACATTTACCGGGGGGTATACTCCCCGGGCCTTAAGTCCTCTGTCAAGAACCACCTGACCTTCCGTGATATACCCTGAAAGGTCGACCACAGGATGGGTCATATCATCACCCGGCATTGACACTATCGGAATCTGGGTTATGCTCCCCTTTACACCCCTTATACAGCCGGCTCTTTCGTAAAGTCCTGCCAGATCGGAATAGAGATAACCGGGGAAACCCCTTCTTCCAGGCGCTTCCTCTCTGGCGGAACTCACCTCTCTCAGTGCTTCACTGTAATGGAGCATATCGGTCATTACGACCAGAACGTCGTAACCTTTCTCAAAGGCGAAGAACTCAGCGATCGAAAGAGCTGTCCTTGGTGCCAGAAGCCTCTCCACCGCAGAGTCGCTGGCAAGATTAACTATAAAAACCCCGTTGAAAAGGGCTCCTGTCTCTTCAAAGCTGTCCCGGAAAAAGCGGGCCTCTCTTTCAGTAATCCCGATCGCGGCAAAAACGACAACGAACTTGTCCGGGTTGCCGGGCACATGGGCCTGTCTCACTATCTGGGCAGCTATCTCATTTGCAGGAAGACCTGATCCGGAAAAGATCGGAAGTTTCTGGCCTCTTACCAGTGTATTGAGCAGGTCGATGGAGGATATCCCTGTTTCTATGAACTCATTTGGGCTCGCCCTCATTGCGGGGTTCAGCGGGAAGCCGGTTATTGGAACTTCTTTCTCGAAACAGGCCATTTTCCTTCCGTTTCTTGGAAATCCCCTCCCGTTAAGGGTCTGGCCCATGAGAGCCTGTCCCAGCCTGACTTTCAACAGGTCCCGTTCAAACCATATCGTGCAGGAACCCGGGTTTAGCCCCAGGGTGCCCTCAAGCACCTGGATGGCGCAAATATCTCCGTCCACCTGAAGTACCTGTCCCATTCTGGATTCCATTCCGGTCTCTATCTCCACT
>CAZAMZ010000180.1:0-3950 GCA_964486375.1 uncultured Synergistaceae bacterium
GCAAAGGGATATTGACAGCCCGCTTCCAGGATCTGATGTCTGTCGCCGACTCTCTTAAGATCTGCAAGTTCGCAATAAGCGTGGGAACCAGGATCGAGGAACTGGCAGAGTGGCTTTCAATGGTAACGGGCTGGGATGTATCCACTGACGAGATACTTCGGACGGGGGAGAGGATCTTCACGCTGAAGAGGCTTTACAACGAGGCCCTCGGAATGAACAGAAAGGACGACACTCTTCCTGAAAGGATCACAGGACAGCCGAGGGCAACAGGTGAGTCCGCCGATACGCTGCCTGATCTGGAAAGACAGCTGGATGAATATTACCGTTACAGGAACTGGACGGAAAATGGCGTTCCTTCAGAAGTTACCCTTGAAAAACTAGGCCTGGAAAAACTTCAGGGATAGACAGGCACAGGTCATTCCATCGCGTAAGCAAAATCTTTGCGAGAATGAGAGGGGGCATAATCGTATCGAAGTGTCGGAACAGCATGTGTTGTCGGAAAGGATCCCGAGTTGACGGTTAAAATACTGAAAGGAGGAAAAGACCTATGTCAAAGAGAACAAAACTGTCTGTTTCCCTTTTTGTCGCGGTTTGTATGGCTGTATTCCTGGTTGGAGCCTGGTCGGTCCCATCGGAGGCAAAGGCAGAGATAACCCTCAGAATGGCAGGGCAGAGCCCGGCGGATCATCAGTCCACCCTGGGTATGCAGAAGGTCTCCAAATGGGTTGACGAGGCGACGAACGGACGCATCGAGATCAGGACATACCCCGCAAGCCAGCTTGGTGACTACACCCTTGTCTACGAGGAGCTCATCCGGGGAACTATTGATATGGCACTCATTTCGATACCGAGCCAGTTCGACTCGAGACTTGAGCTTATCTACGTCCCCTATCTTATGGGCAGCTATGAAGAGGCAGCCGAGGTTTTCAAGGAAGGCGGATGGCTCTTCAACAAGATGGGAGAGCTTCATGACAACCTGGGCGTCAAGTTCATGGGCTTCAATGTTGAGGGATTCGGCGGACTTGGTCTGACCAAGGAACCCAAGGAAATCCTGAATCCTGCAGTCAAGAAGGACCTTCTCCTTAGGGTTCCCCCCATGGATACTTTCAAGATAGGCGCCGAGGATATGGGTTACACGACAGTTTCCATACCCTATGCCGAGCTTTATACCGCCCTGCAGACCGGTATAGCCGAAGGCTGGACTGGCGGTTCCCCGGTGCATTCCTACCAGGGATTCCGGGATGTGCTCAAGTTCTACTACCAGATCAACAATTTCGTCGAGACCGAATCCTACCTGATGAGCAAGGCTGTATGGCAGAAACTGAGCCCCGAGGACCGCAAGATCATTGAAGAGGCCTGCGCCAGGGCGGCAAGGGAAAGCCTTGACATCTCCGAACAGGAAGACAGGGAATTCTTCGAAAAACTCCAGGAATACGGCGTAAAGAGCTACTGGTACACAGCAGAGGACCTGAAGGATCTAGCAGCGAACGCCCGCAAGGTGACCTGGCCTAAACTTGAAAAGCGCCTTACGAAAGAGCTCATCGACGAACTTATGAAAGCCTACAACGTGAAATAGCCTTAAAAGGTTACCGCAGACACGGCCGGTGCGGTTTCCGCCGTTTTTCCAACGGTAAAAGCCGCACCGGCATCTTCAAAAACCCTGTCCCTTTCGAAGGTGACAGAAAGGAGAGGGTATCGTGACAGAGATCTGTGGCTACGAAGAACCGCATCCGGTAAAGTACAACAATTTCTTCTGGGATCTTCTTCTCAGGTTCCAGAGGTTTGTCATTATCGTATCAAGCCTTTTCGTCGTCGCATCCATAGGCGCAACAGTGGTTTTGAGATACATATTCAAGACAGACCTTTATGGCCTGGAGGAGATAGTGGTCATATTTGCCTTCTGGCTTTACTTTATGGGGGGGGCATACGGAAGCTATACCCGTACTCACATCACCGCAGACATCATCTCCGTTGCCATGCCCGAAGGCAGGTTGAAATCCCTGATCGTCGTCTTCAGTTCCTCGATCACCTTCATCTTCAGTCTTCTTTTCTCCTACTGGGGGTATGACTTCTTCATGTTCGGAGTGAAAATGAGTGCCCGAACACCGGTATGGAGGATCCCCATGGTGGTCTCCTACACGGCGGTTTTTTTGGGGATGATCCTGATGACCTTCTATTTTCTTGTAGACCTTTTGGCTGATATCAAAACCATGCGGGGCCGCTTCGGGCCGGGATCCATCAAGACCGAAGAAAGCCGCTGAGGGGAGTCGGTACGATGATCGTTTTCTCACTGGTCCTGCTTTTCCTGACCCTGCTCATAGGCGTACCTGTCCCGTTCGCCTTCCTCGTTTCGACCACCTACCTCCTCTTTGTGGGAGGTTACTCCCCCAGTTTCCTGCTGCCCTATGGTTTCAGCAAGATGAGCACCATAGTCCTCCTCGCGATCCCGCTCTTCATCATGGCGGGGGGGATCATGGAAAGGGGAAACATTGGCGACAAGCTTGTGGATCTGGTGGACCTTTTTGTCGGAAGGGTCAAGGGCGGACTTGGAGTGGTTGCCGTGGTTTCCTGCGCTGTATTCGGATCGATCACGGGAAGCGCCTGCGCAACCCTTTCGTGCATAGGTTCGATCATGTTCCCGAGGCTGGAGAAGGCAGGGTATCCAAGAGGGCATTCGGCGGCCCTGCTGGCAAACGCTTCTGTCCTGGGGATGCTCATACCGCCCAGCGCGATCATGATCCTTTATGCCTGGGTCGGCAACCAGTCGGTTCTGGCCAGTTTCCTGGCATCGGTAGTGCCGGGAATAATCCTTACGATACTTCTTTCATTGATAAACATGTTTCTTCTAAGGAACAACAATAACCTGGTCCTTGTGGCCCCCATGACCACGTCTGAAAAGATGAGCCTTTTTAAAGTTAGAGGAAAGAGGGCCCTTCCTGCCCTGGTAATGCCCATGCTTGTCCTGGGAGGTATCTACGGCGGGATAATGACGCCGACCGAGGCCGCAGCCGTGGCAGTGATCTACTCAATACCGGTGGGTTTCTGGATATACAGAGGTCTCACATGGAAAAAGTTCATGGAAGTCCTCGTCGAATCCGGTACAACGACAGGGGTTATCATGGTCATGCTTTACGCGGTAATGATCCTCAGCCGGCTGTTCATCATGGAGGACCTTCCCGGAGAGATCCTCAACCTTCTCTATTCAGTCACGACGAACCGTTATGCGATCCTTCTGATGCTTAACGTTTTCATGATAATCATGGGCATGCTCATGGATGACGTCAGCGCAGTCCTTCTTTCGACCCCCATGCTTCTTCCTATCGTTATCCAGCTGGGGTTCAGCCCCGTCCATTTTGCCGCGATCGTGGGTGTCAACCTTGGAATGGGCAACATCACCCCTCCAGCAGCTCCCCTGCTATACCTGGGAGGAAGGGTCGGGAACGCCCCTATCAACGAAATGCTTGTTCCGACCATGTGGATGCTTCTTTTCGCCTGGCTCCCGACGCTTGTGCTTACGACCTATGTTCCTGCCCTGGCTACCACCCTGCCAAATCTGGTGCTGGGTGTGAGGTAACCTCTGATGAATACCGGGCTTATGTCTGAAGTTATGAAGCGTCATGTTTTCATTACTGTAGGGTGTACGGATCCTGTTGCGATAGCCCTTGCAGCGTCCACGGCGTATCGGCAGGTTCCGGGAAAAGTCAGATCTGTTTCCATGACAATGGACAGGAATATATACAAGGATGCCTTTTCCGTGGGTATTCCGGGGGTTCTCCAGAGCGGGATGGATCTGGCCATTGCCCTTGGAATACTTTTCGGTGAGCCTGATAAAGGGCTTCGACTCCTTGAGGGTGTGGAAGCATCCCATCTAGAGCCTGCAAGGGAGTTCCTAGAGGAGTGCAGGATCGGCTTCAATGTGGCTGAGAACGTCAAGGGGATCTACGTCATGG
>CAZAMZ010000181.1:0-3915 GCA_964486375.1 uncultured Synergistaceae bacterium
GGCCTGGAGGGTTCGACAAGCCTGCCTGCTATGTGCCTGAGAAGGGGAGTGAAATCCAGGAGGATCCGCGAAAGGGCTTTGCTGTCTCCGCATTTGCCCCTTCTGATCAGTTCGGGATCAACCTCCTTCCACATATCTCATCACCTGGTTCACCGGGAATGGACGGGTCCTACGGAACCGATGACAAGCCCTGTTCTTTCTGTCATTTCCCCTATAGAATATGCCCGCTCTATCATGTCCGCGGCATTTTCGCAGTTATGGTCTTCCTTTCCACAGTAGACCTTTGCCAGCAGATCATCCCTCGAAACAGGATCGCCTGTCTTTTTAATCACTTCGCATGAAACCTTCGGGTCGATCCTGTCCTCCCTTGCAAGCCTTCCGCCGCCAAGTAGCCTTATGGCTTCACCAAAGGCCCTGGCATCGCATTTCCGGACTACCCCTCTTTTACGGGCCCTTACCTCAATAACATGTCGGGCATGAATTTCACCGCTGGAAAGGGAACGCCTGAACTCCTCAATATCTCCGCCCTGGGCGCTTATCATTTTAAGGAAAGTTTCGTAAGCCTTTCCTGAAGAAAGGGCATGCTCCACGGTTATCTTCCCCTCATCAGGGGTAGAAGCCTTGCCTGCCAGGAATACCATTGCGCCGGCGAGGACCGTCGACAGTTCGACCGTATCGGCCGGACCTGCACCTTCAAGAACCTCCAGGGCTTCGCCCACTTCTGCAGCATTACCGACCCAGCGTCCAAGGGGCTGCGACATATCCGTAATGAATGCCATGGAGCTTCTTCCAAGTTGTGCTGAAAGGTTGACAAGTTCTTCCGCCAGGCGCCTTGCAGAACCTGGATCACCCATGAAAGCTCCGCTTCCGCATTTCACGTCAAAAACGAATGAACTTGCCCCCCCCGCGATCTTTTTGCTGATAATACTGCTGGTTATAAGGGGGATCGAGGGCACTGTTCCCGTAACATCCCTCAACTCGTAAAAGATCGCTTCAGCAGGGGCAAGGTCGCCTGAATGACCGCTGATGGCGCAACCGACTGCCTCTACCTGCCTGACAAAATCCTCCATTGACAGGTGACCCCTGAAACCTGGTATCGATTCCAGCTTGTCTATCGTTCCTCCCGTGAATCCCAGCCCCCTTCCGCTCAGCTTTGCCACAGGTACACCGCATGCTGCCGCCAGGGGAACTACTATAAGGGTGGTCTTGTCCCCTACCCCACCGGTGCTGTGCTTGTCGACGGGAGCCAGGTTTTCAGGAAAACGGACCATTTCTCCTGACCGTGCAAGGGATTCCGTAAAAACCCTGCACTCTTCCCCTGACAGGCCATGGAAATAGACAGCCATGAGCCATGCCGCAACCTGGTAGTCGGCAATACCACCGCTGACAACAAGACCTGCCAGCTCCTCTATGTCTGAAAGCCTGTTCTCTCTGCCGTCGCGCTTGGTCTCGATGAATTCAACGGGATTCATTATCGTCCCTGCCCAGTCTTAGTATCACCGACTGCAGGAGGCTTACCAGTTTTGTCGATGCCTTGTTCATCTCCTGAAGCACCTCTTCGTGGGAAAGCGGTTTTTCATACATACCTGCTGCATGGTTTGCAACACATGAGATGACACATACTCTCATGCCCATGTGCCTGGCGGTAATTACTTCGGGAACCGTTGACATTCCGACAAGGTCGGCACCCATTATACGCAGCATGCGGATCTCGGCTGGCGTTTCAAAGGAGGGTCCGGTAAATGCCGCATATACGCCCCTTTTTATCTGGATCTTGAGAGAAGAGGCCGATTCTTCGGTGATCCTGATAAGTTCCCGGTCATATGCAAAGGTCATGTCCGGAAAACGGGGGCCCCAGGCCCCTTCGTTCATGCCACGGAGGGGGTTGTGACCCTGGAAGTTGATGTGATCGTTCACAAGGACCAGGTCTCCCGGGGAGAGGTTGTGGCTGATCCCTCCGGAAGCATTGGTAGCGAAATAAAAGGGAATACCCATTTCTCCGAAGACCCTTACCGGAAAGACTACTTCCTGAAGGGAATACCCTTCGTAAAAGTGCTGCCTTCCCTGCATGACCAGGACAGGCGTGTTCCCGAAAAGGCCGGATACAAGATTTCCGGCATGACCGGGGGCTGTCGAGACAGGCCATCCCGGTATTTCTTCGTAGGGGATCTCAACCGGGTCCTGGACCGATTCTGCGAAAGCTCCCAAACCGGATCCCAGGACGACTGCGACCCTGGGTTGTATTCCTGTCCGCTTCAATATCATTGATACTGCTTCCATGACTTTTCCTTTGTGATCCATAACACAGGCATCCTTCCTGGGGAAAATTCCCTTCCCCGGGCGTTTCAGGCCCTGGGGTGACTCTTGTCATATACGTCACGCAGTTCAATGTCGAAATGAGTGTACTTCTCCGTCGTCATTATCGAGGAATGTCCCATAAGTTCCTGAAGAGTCCTCAAGTCCATACCTCTTCTCAGAAGGTGAGTGGCAAAGGAATGCCGGAGGATATGAGGGTAGAGCCTTGATACTGAAATACCTGCCATTTTGCCCCTTTTCTGGATAACTCTCCAGACATCCTCCCTTCTCAGCGGTTTCCCGCTCCTGGAAAGGAACAGTTTGTCTTTTCCGGAAGGAGCGGGGGGTCTTCTCCCCGAGACCATGTATTTTTCAACAAAACTCCTGACCTTGCCGACAAGTGGAACAACTCTTTCCTTGCCCCCCTTCCCCCTCAACTTTATCACCCCGGACAGGAGGGCAATATCCGAAACCGAAAGGGAGGCTATCTCCCCCGCCCTCAGTCCACAGCCGTAACCGATCTCGACAATGGCCCTGTCCCTCATGGAAACGGGATCTTCACCTTCACAGGCTTCAAGAAGCCTGTCAACTTCTCCTTCTGTAAGGATCTGGGGCAGTTTTTTCTCCCTTGAAGGGAGCCTGGGGAGGTTTCCGGTCTTTTCAATGAGGCCTTCGGCTGCAAGGAATCTCATCCAGGATCGCAGGGCCGCAGCGTTCCTCTGGACCGTGGACTTGCTCCGGCCCATTTTTGAAAGGGCGGCAAGGTGTTCCGGTATCCACTCCGGTGAAGGGGGAGAAGAGGGGATCCCCTTTTTCCTGCAAAAGGACATCCAGGCCCTGAGGTCATTGTCGTAAGCCTTGATAGTGTTCTCCGAGCTTCCCCTTTCAAATCGGAGGTACCTGAAGAACAATTCCAGATCTGGATCCTTATCTTTCATTATCAGTACCTTTTAGGGGGGGAGGGCAAAACCCTCCCCCGTTTTTTCATTGCCTTGAAAGATACCAGTAGATCGCCGTCAGGGTTTTGGCATCCTTTATGTTGCCGTCAAGGACATATTCAGCTGCCTTTTCCCGGGAGATCCTTTCAAGATCAAGAAATTCATCAGGATCACACTCTTTTGGCGAGAATACAAGATCACTGGCATGGAAAAGAATGATCATCTCGTTGCTGAAACCAGGCGAGGTGTAGAACCTGCAGATCTCCTCAATTTTCCCGGCACTGTATCCAGTCTCCTCCTGCAGTTCACGGACAGCCGTCTCAATAGAGCTTTCACCTGGCTCCACCAGACCTGCCGGTACTTCAAGAAGTGATTCACCTGCAGGATACCTGAACTGCCGAACAAGAAGGAGTTCTTTCTCTCTGGTTTCCGCAACAATAGCAACGGCGGGGGCATGTTCCACAACCTCTCTCAAAGCCCTCCTGCCGTTCGGAAGCCTTACATTATCCAACCTGAGATTAAGTATCCGTCCCCGGTAAACAAGATTTCCGGATACACGCTCTTCTTCCCGGTGCATGTTCAGGCCTTCTTTTTGAGAAGTTCCCTGGCTATCTCCCGGCCTTTTTGAAAAGCCTCAAGGTTCATCGGAAGAAACTGGGGTTTCCTCTTCCCGAGTTTTTCC
>CAZAMZ010000182.1:0-3899 GCA_964486375.1 uncultured Synergistaceae bacterium
AGGCTCCCGCGATCGCGGTCCCGAAGGAGATGGCCGTCTCCATCTTTTTGTGCTTTGCCTGCTCGGTCTCCCTTTCGATCGCCTGTTCAGCCCTCATAAGCCTGTTCTGGAGAGTGGCGAGCTTCGACGCGTACTTTCTGCGTATTTTTTCCACCTCTGCGTCACGGATCTCGCGCCTTGAAAGTGCTATCCGCGCCGCAAAATCAGCCCTGGTCTCGCCAGGTCGGGCCGATTCCCTGAGGGAAGGACAGGTCATGAGGGTCATAAGGCTGTTCTGGGGAAGCCACTTGAGGAAATCGCGACCCCATTTCGTATAGGCCCTGGCATCCAGCCCAGGTGATGGCACATCCGCCATTACAGGGGAGGGCACGCCCTGGTCCAGCTTTGACGGGTCCACCTCTATGCTGAAGGCATTCTCCCAATCCACTGGCAATGGACCTTCGTCTATCTCAACAGCAAAGGAAAAATTCTTCGTCTCGGCCAACTTCCTTTTAGGGTCGCTGAAATGGACCCTGGCAAAGGCACCCAGGAAGGGGGCGTATTCCGCCTGTACGCCCGACGGGGCGGGAAGGAAGACCGAGGGTATGCCCGAAGGTATAACACCCGGCGCGGCCGGTGCCTGTGCAGGAACGGCAGATCCACGAGGCACCACAGGGCGCACGGCTGCCTCATGAGCGGGACGAGAGGAAGTATCTCCCCCAAGGGTTTTGATCTGCTCCCTTGTCACCGGCCCCGCCAGGTAGGACATGGCCCAGCGGGTCTGAAACAGGACAGGCCTGTCATCGTGGACGTTGTGCAGCAGGAAAACCCTCTTGCCGAGGCCCGATATCATCCGGTCGAGTTCCTGCTGGGGGAACCCCCTTTCGGAGACCCCCTTGAGCCCTTCCAGGATCCGGGCCTTGTCCCTCTCTGTCTGAAGCCTCCCTATAAACCAGGTCCCGGTATTGGATATTCCCTTGTAGTCAAGGTCAACGGGGTTCTGGGTGGCAAGAAGGATCCCCAGACCATAGGCGCGGGCCTGTTTCAGCAGTGTAAGAAGTACCGTTTTAGAGGGCGGGTTCATGACCGGCGGGAAGAAGCCGAAGATCTCGTCCATGTAGAGTATGGCCCTGAGGCTGGAGGTCCCCGGCTGGGTTCTCACCCACCCCAGTACCTCGTTGAGCAGAAGGGACACGAAGAACATTCTTTCCCTGTCCGAGAGGTGGCTAATGGTGAATATGGAGGCCCGGGGCCTTCCGTCTGCGGTGTAGAGGAAACTGCCCGCATCAAGGGGATCACCCTCCATCCACGGAACAAAGGAAGGTGCCGCCACCAGGTTGTTGAGCCTGAGGACAAGATCCATCCTCGCATTTGTAGGGTAGAAGGTCTCAAGATCCAGAACGCCGACGGACCGGAAGGGCGGTACCCTGATCATCTCGATGAGCGAAGGGATATCCAGGGACTCCCCGCGGGACCACTTTTCTTCCAGAACCCGGGATATCAGTATATGTTCCCGGCTCGTCAGGGGGTCGGCATCGATACCCAGGAGGGCCAGGATGCTTGACGCTGTGGTCTGGATCCTCTCCCTGAAAAGATCCCCGTCGGTCCTTATGGCTTCCGGCGGCACGTCGAAGGAGTGAAGGATGCTCACCATCCTGCCGGCGGAACTGCCCGGAGTGTATACCGTCATGTCGACGGATTCCCTCATCTTGCGGATCCTGTCCCCGTCCATACCCCACTCGGCAAGACCCTTTTTCCAGTCGGAAGAGGTCTTCAAAGCAAATTCATCAGGCGAAAGACCTTTGCGGGAAGCCTCCTGTTCACTGATCCAGGGCCGAAAGTCCCCCGGAGCAAGTTCAGGGAACGAAAGAAGCAGGTTGGGGATATCACCCTTGGGATCTATGGCAATGACCGGGATGTTGTCGATCAGCGCCTCCTCGATAAGGGAGATGGCAAGGCCTGTCTTGCCGCTCCCGGTCATTCCGATGATCATCCCGTGAGTGGTCAGATCCTTTGCATCGTATAGCAAAAGGTCCCCCGTCATGCTCCCCGAGGTGTCTTCGACCTGCTTTCCCAGGTAAAAGGAGCCCATCTTTTCGAAATCTTTCACAGGACCCACCCCCTTTACAAGAGTATAAACCGTTCACCACTAAAATACCGCAAGCCATGCAGCCGCCACAGCAAGGCTGACAATAGTCACCGGTATACCCGTACGGGCATGGCGTCTCCAGGAAATCTTGACGCCTGATGCAGCCGCCTGGTCTATTACGATGATGTTGGCGATACTTCCGACAACAAGAAGGTTGCCTGCAAAGGTGCTAACAAGGGCAAGCAGCGGGCCCGTAGAGGGATCCGGAGCCAGAGAGAGAAGCAGCATGACGGCCGGCACATTGGAGACCAGGTTTGAAAGAATGGCGCAGACAGCGAATAACCAGCCGGGGCTCCCCATCGATATGCCCATCCGCGAGAGCAAGTCACTGATGGCGTCCACACCACCGGCGTCGGCAAAGGACCTGTTAATTATAAACAGCCCGATGAAGAGGACCAGCAGTTGCCAGTCCACGAGCCCCAGGGTCCTCCTCGAGGCCATGGTGCGGCTGGTGAGGAGCACCGCGGCTCCGGCCAGAGCTACCATATCTCTCGGCAGGGGTGTCAGCAGGAACATGCCTACCACAACCGCAAGGACCACCAACCCCTTTTTTGTCTGCCAGGGGATAAAGGGCTGTTCCTCGAGAAGCGATAATGTGATCATATCCGGGGATGTGCAGGCCAGATCCCTGCGGATGATCAGCCAGCAAAGAGCGAGGGATAGCGTCACCGGAACAGCCGCGAAAATAGTGTACCGGGCAAAACCAAGTCTAAGCGATTGACCTATAAGCATCACCTGGGGGTTGCCTATCAGCGTCGCCGCTGAGCCGATGTTGGCCGAGCAGGCAAGAGCCAGGAGGTAGGGTACGGGATCCCTCCCCTTCCTTACACACCCCTGGATCAGGACAGGCGTCATTGCCAGGCAGACGATATCGTTTGAGAGAAGTGCCGAAAGAAGACCCGACGTGGTGATGAGAACTGCAAGGAAGCGCTCTTCCGTCATATCCAGCCCGGCAATGAACCCGGAGACGCGGGAGTAGAACCCCCCGAGGCGAAGCTGTGCGGATATGATCATGAATGAAAAGAGCAGGAGGATCGTTGAGACGTCTATACCGATATCTCCGTTCACGGGGTCCGACCCGCCCGTGACGACCAGGGCGATCACCCCAAGGAGGACTATTCCCGTCCTGTCTACTGCAAGCCTCGGAATGCGCCCGGCAATGAGGCCCAGGTAGACTGCGGCGAAAACGGCATAGACTATAAGGCGTGTCTCCATGGAAAACCCCCGGAGGATCGAAGCAGATCCTGTCTTGACAGATGATACATCAATCCCCGTGTCTGCGGCATGATGCCGGGATCGTTCAAGCCAGGTGTCTTCGTACCCAGACCCGGAAGGCGTTCAGAAGGTACCCCGGGGCGTTGTCGAGGAAGAAACCGAACCAACCCGGAGCGTTTTTTTGCCCTCTCCCGGACTCCCTCAAAGTCATCGCCCCTTTTTTGCAGGCGACGACACATAACCCGCATCCGATGCACCTCGCGGCGTCAAAAAGCAGGGAACTTCCGTCGAACGACCAGGCGTTCATCGGGCAGGCCGTTATGCAGGCTCCGCAATTGACGCATTTTTCGGGGGCGAGGAGCGGCATGAAGGCCGGGGGGCTTATCATAGCGGGGAAGTTGAACTGGCTAATGCTCCTCATGGCGTGACAGCAGCATCCGCAGCAGGAACAGCTCGAGTTTCCCCGAGGCTCACCTCCTATGTCACTCATGGACCAGCTAACGCAGCCTTGTTCCTCGGCATTCCTCTTGATAGCGAGGACTTCGGCGGCATCGGT
>CAZAMZ010000183.1:0-3897 GCA_964486375.1 uncultured Synergistaceae bacterium
GGGAGAGGGAGACATGTTCCTTCAGTTCCCGGATCTCGTCGATCCCCCTGTTGGACGCACCGTCTATCTCGACCACATCGAGATCTTCGCCTGAAGCTATGGAGTCACAGACAGGACATACGGAACACGGTTCACCGTCTTCCTTCCTGTTCGGGCAGTTGAGGGCCTTGGCCACGATCCTGGCAAGGGTCGTCTTCCCGCACCCGCGGGGTCCGGAAAAGAGATAGGCATGGCTGTTCCTGCCTCCCCCGATCTCCTTTCTGAGGAGTCCTACCGCCGCTTCCTGCGCGACCACTTCGGAAAAAATTCTGGGTCTGTGCCTCCTGTAAAGAGACAGATGCATTAGATCCCCTCCCCAGGCCTCCCGACAGATCAGACTGTCGGGATCCACCCTGTCGTTGTATTGTCTACCTGTGGTAATCCGCCACCGGATGGGACGATCTGGCCCTCTGGAGAGCGACCACGATTTCCTCCCTGAGATCATCAAGGGACGGCATTCCAGGAAGGGTCTCTTCCCGGGATACGATCCTTCCAAGTCCGATCCTCAATATTGTTTCTCCGTGGAGATCCATTATGGAAACATCATAGGGAGAGGTCTCCATCTGAAGGTGCCTGTCCAGCAAGCCGGCGGTCTTCTCAAGAAGACCCCGGGCAAGGTCTCCTTTCGGAGCATGCCAGACCGGTCTGCCATCCACGTTAAGGAAAAGGAGCCCGTCTTCCTCTGTAATGCCCGTCCTGAGCAATCTGAGGGCATTCTTCCTCTCGAGGGGCCAGCCGTTCTCCCTGATAATACCTATAAGGGTTTGAACCCTTTCGCGGGTTTTTGGATGTGCAGCAAAAATGCCCGGATCCACATAGTGGCGTTTCAATTCCTCTTCCTGGAGCCTTTCCATAACCGTTACTGCCGCAGCGGGTTCGTAATCTGCCTGGCTGAGCATCTTCAACCCCATAGTATCGGCTTCCCTCTCCATGTCCTTGCTGTAGGAGTTCATAATGGCCACTTGTGCGAGGTTGGCCAGGATAGGGGCGGCTCCCTGTCCGCCCGTCGCGATTATCACTGCCAGGGCCCCTATGGAGAGGCGCTGGTTCCTTGCCGACTGGATCATTCCGTGCTTTCTGTCGGTATGTACGAGTTCATGGGCAAGGATCGAGGCAAGTTCATCATCGCTCCTGCAGAAATCAAGCATGCCTGTGGTCAGGTATATCCGTCCCCCGGGAAGGGCGAAGGCATTCGGCCTTTCTTCATCAATAAGCCGTACCTCATATTGAAGGTCCCTGTCGGTGAAGGGGGTTAGCCTTTGCAACACCATCGCGGTGCGGGCCACACGGACCGGGTCGGTAACCCGTTTCCAGTGTTTTTCCACCTGCTCCGATACCTTGTCGGCCAGTTTGACCTCCTTTTCCAGTTCTCCGGCGTCTGCAAAAACTCGAGACGTTGAAAACAGGAGAAGAAAGGATAAAACCAGCAGAGGGATCAGGATCCGTTTTTTCGTTCCCATATGGCCGTCCTTCCGGTTGCCTGTTATGGATAAAGACCAGCTTTATTCTATGGGATAGAACTCCTGCCATAAAGGGGCGGGCAGAAAAGGACCAGGGATCTCTTATGAAAGGGAACCGGATGAAATGGTGAGGCGTTTCATCAGGGCAAGGGTCATTTCCTTCAGTAAACCTGCTATCTCCCGGTAGCTTTCGATGCTCGCGCCGAAGGGATCGGGAACCTCGGTCAGGGTCCCGCTGTACCAGGGCCGTACGGCTTCACCCAGAAGGTGTATGGATCCCATGCTGGAGGGGAAGAGCGTTTTGAGGGCATTGACATGATCCCTGGCCATACCGAAGAAAAGCGTTCCTGCTGGAGGCTCCCACGACCCGGCATAAGAGGACCGGTGCCTGGAGATATCGATCCCGTGTTCAGCCATAACCCTTACCGCCATTTCGTTGGCCGGAATGCCATCGGCAGCCATAGTGCCCGAAGAGCAGGCTCTCCAGTCGCCGCCTGCCTTTGCCGTTTCGAGGAAGTGGTTCATGAACCCTTCGGCCATCGGGCTTCTGCAGGTATTTCCCGAGCATACGAATATTATCAACCTTGAATAAGACCCCGTTTCATTCCTCAATCCAGTTTGTCGATCCTAACCTGCGGGGCAAGCCTGTCGATCTCCGATCGGTCGCGGAAACCCTTTTCTACATGAAGCGAGTCTTCCCAGGCACATGCCGTTGCGAATCGTATTGTATCCTCCGTATCCATTTTCTCTTCCCTGGCAATAATAAAACCGGCCACAAGGGCATCATCGGCTGCGAAGAGGGAGACAAGCCCCTTGCGCTCGTACTCTGCCAGGTAGATACCCTGGGGGGAGAAAAAGACCGCACCGTAGGATCTGTAGGAAACCACAGCCCACTCGACCCCGAAGTCGTGAACCCTGGAAACCACCTCTATCAGGTTGTCCAGTGACGTCAGGGACACTCCTGCCACCCTGGCCATAAACCGGTGATCGATCCTCGCGAAAGTCGGTCCACCTTCGATCGCAGTCATAAGGGGGGGGCCGGCGGCATCCAGCAGAGTTGGTATCCCGCGGGATTTTGCCCTGTCAACCAAATCCCTGTAAATATCCTGGGGGACACCCGGGGGAAGGGATCCCCCCATAACGACCAGCCTGGCTCTACCGAGCATTCTGTCGTAATTGGACAGGAACCTGGCCATGGCTTCCTCGGGAATGTACGGTCCGCTCTCGGCGATCCCTGTCTCCAGGTGCCCCACCTCATCGACTATGTAGACATTCGACCTGGTATCGCCGGGAACATGGATAAAGTTGGTTGTTATCCGGAGCCTCCTCAGGGCATCCCTGATGTATTCCCCGTTGAAGCCGGCGAGAAATCCCATGGCAACCGACGGGTACCCTGCCTGGGACAACATGTAGGAAACGTTGATGCCCTTTCCTCCCGGCGACCGGTCGACATGACTGCTCCGGAACCACCTTCCAGGGCGGAATTCCGGGACAAGGAACTCTTCATCGACCGCCGGATTCAGGGTCACAGTTACGATCATGGAGTGCATCCCCCCAAGCTGGGACTGTTAATAGCCCTCACCATACCGGGAATACGGCATCAGGCAAAAAAATTCATTGCTTCTTCCAGGCTGGTCACATGCTGCTGCCTGGACAGTTCGCCCTTTTTGAACTCTGCCAGTGTCGGAAGATCACCTATTCCAAGTTTCTCCACGATCCTCCTGTTGCGGTAACCGTCAAGAAGGACCAGCCTGGTCCCCGCTCCTTCCAGGGCTTTTTCTACCTCGGAAGCCAGCCTCGCCTGTGGTTCATCTATACTTGAGAAAACGAAAGCAGTTACGTGTTCAGGTACCAGGAGAATTCCCTGTATGTGGAGCTGTTCAGAAATGTAGGCCGATGCGGCCATAGCGGCGGTAGCGCCGTCCCCTGCAGCCGTTATGACCTGCCTGAGGTACTTGTCCCTGACGTCTCCGGCGGCAAAAACACCCTCTACGCTTGTCTCCATTCGTTCATTGGTGACGATCCATCCCCCACCGACGGAATCAACAAGCCCTTTCATGAAGGAGATGTTCGGATCCATCCCTGCAAAGACGAACACGCCAGATACCGGCAGTTCGCTGATTTCGCCGGTCCTGACGTTCTTGAGGACAAGTTTTTCGACCATGTCGTCTCCTGCTATCTTCTCAACCACGGAATTCCAGATAACGTCTATCTTCGGGTTGGACATGGCCCTCTCGATGGCCACCCTGTCAGCCCTGAAACTGTCCCTCCTGTGAATGATCGTTACTTTGGAAGCGAACTGGGTCAGGTAAACGGCCTCCTCGACGGCGGTATTGCCGCCGCCTATTACCGCGATCTCCTGGTCCTCGAAAGATGCACCGTAACAGACTGCACAGTA
>CAZAMZ010000184.1:0-3816 GCA_964486375.1 uncultured Synergistaceae bacterium
AGTTTCTGGCGGGCAAAAGCAAAAAGGAGCTTGACGGACCGGTCCTCCCTTACCTCAAAGGTCTTTCCGTCCTCGAGCCACCACTCCCCATCCCTCCATGTCCCCCTTTTGGCTGAAACGATCCTCTTCATAGCGCCTTCCTCGAACTCCTGGACAAGGATATCATCCATGGTCCGCAGGTTCTGTCGGAGGCGGGAGATGTAGGTAACGCGCTGCAAAACCCCCTCGCTCTCGTCCCTGAGGAAGACCTGCTCCCTCAACAGGGTCGGGCGTTCCCTGGCTATCTCGTAGCGCATGATGTTTTCGGCAGCCTTGTTGCTTAGCGGGACGATCGTTTCGTTGAGAAGGATCGCTCCCAGGGAGACAAGGACCGATGCGGCAATGACAGGGCGGATGATCCTTCGAAAAGCAATTCCCGCGGCCCTAAGTGCCACAATTTCACTCTGGGAAGATAACCGGCCGAAGGTAAGGAGGGCGGAGAGCAGCGAGGCCATGGGAAGGGTCATCACGACCACCTCCGGCAGTTTGTATATGAAGAGCCGGATGACGACTCCGAGGGAGATACCCTTGTCTATGACCAGGTTTGCGATCTGGAAGAGCAGGTCCCCTGCCACAAGCAGAACCGAAAAGACCAGAACCCCGAAGAGGAAGGAGTTCCCCATCTGGGTAACAATGAACCTGTCGAGGATACTCAGTCTTTGTCTGGCAGGGTGTTGGCGGTGGCCTGGAGACCCCTTTTTAGATGGGTTCATTTGCCCCCCTTGCTCCCGTTTATCCGCAGTATATGCTCCACTGCCTCCCTGACTGCCCCATGTCCTCCCGCGGCCGATGTAACGATATCTGCCGCTTCCCTTGCCTCGGGCACTGCATCGGATGGGGCGAATCCCTTTCCGGACCAGAGGATGCACGAACAGTCGTTCACGTCGTCCCCGATGTAGGCCACTTCTTCAGGATCAAGGGACATCTCCCGTGCCATCTTTTCCAGCTCCCCGAGTTTGTCCTTCACGCCCTGGATGACAGGGCCTATCCCGAGCTCCCCGGCCCGCCTCTCCGTAGCAGGGGAATTGCGCCCGCTTATTATTGCAGTTTTCACGCCCGAGGATACAAGGCGGGAAATACCGAGACCGTCCCTGACATCAAAACGCTTGAACTCCCCTCCAGTGCCGTCAAGATATATGGCCCCGTCGGTCATGGTCCCGTCCACATCCATTACAAAAAGTTTAATCATCGTGGTTTCTCCTTTCCCCCCACGGTGTTATCCCGCGTTTTGAATTGCGAATGAATTCCAGGATCTCCGTCATGTATTCCCCGTTGGCATCGTTCTGTTCCAGCCTGGAAAGGGCTTCCCTGTCGATGGAGGAAGAGGCGAAGATCTCCCGGTAGGCCCTCTTGACCTGGAGGCGATCCTCCTGGGAAAAACCCTTTCTTCTAAGCCCCACTACATTCAGCCCGTGGATCCTTGCTGGATGACCATCCACGAGAGTGAAGGGAGGCACGTCCTTCACAACCTTGGTAAGGCCTCCTATCATGCAGAAGCGACCCACTTTGGCGAACTGGTGCAGGCCCGACATGCCTCCGAGGACACTGCCTTCACCGACGCTGGAGTAACCCGACAGTCCCACGCCGTTGGCAAGGACGCATTTCTCCCCGATAGTGGCGTTATGTCCGGCGTGGGATCCCACCATCATCCAGGTGCCGCTTCCTACGGAAGTTGCCGAATCCTCCCCGCTGCCCCTGTGGATGGTCACATTCTCTCGCAGGGTGACTTCATCGCCTATTCTGACGAAAGAACGCTCCCCCTTGAACGCGAAATCCTGCGGCTCACGGCCAAGCACGACGTTCTCGAAGATCCTGCACCTTTTTCCTATAGTGACGTGTTCAAGGATCCGCACATAACCCTCAAGCCTTGTCTCCTCGCCGATCTCCACATCGGGACCTACAACACAGAAAGGGCCTATCCAGACCCCGTCGGCTATCCTCGCTTCCCTGGAAACTATCGATGAAGGGTGAACGGTGACGCTCATAAGGCATCTTCCCCGGTGAGCCTGGAGGCTATGACAAATCCCAGAATAGCCTCCGCGGCAATATCTTTCCCCACCCTGGCCACGGTACGGACCTTTCCCACCCTGCCCCGGATCTTCTCGAGAGTGGCTTCAGTGACAAGCTGGTCACCGGGAACGACGGGCCTCCTGAACCGGGCTTTCTCGACCGATGTAAGGTAGAAAACCGACCCTTTCAGTTCAGGCCGCTGCGAAATAAGCATGCCGCCAACCTGCCCCATGGCCTCAAGGATCAGGACACCCGGCATTACGGGCTCTGACGGGAAGTGCCCCTGGAAAAAGGGCTCGTTGATGGTGACATTCTTGTACCCCACTACCCTCTCCTCACTGATCTCGATAACCCTGTCTACGAGGAGGAAGGGGTACCGGTGGGGAAGGGATCCGAATATCCTGTGAATATCGAGCATGGTCATTCTCCTTTCCTGTTCAGGCGGGCAGGAGGCTCCTGCGGATCCGCCGCACCAGTTCAAGGTGCAATCTATGGCCGCTCCTGTAAGCGATCACCCGGCCCCTGACCGGGGCACCAAGGAGGGCCAGGTCGCCGATCAGGTCCAGTACCTTGTGGCGCACTGGCTCATCGGGCACCCGCTGGGACTCCTGGGCCGGGGGTTTGCCGTCATCGATCACCAGCACGTTATCAATGTCCCCCCCTTTGCCCAGGCCCCTCTCCCTTATGGCCCGGATCTCCGAAGAAAGGACGAAAGTCCTTGCAGGCGCGATCTGGTTTCTGAACAGCTCAGGCGTCACTTTTCCTTCAAAAACCTGGCATCCTATCCCCTTTGCCTCGTAACTGATGACGCAGGCAACCTCAAAAGCCTCCGAGGGAATGACAGCCATGAACCCGCCCCCGTCAGCATCCCCGAAAGATATTTCCCTCACTATCTCTATGGGCCTGGTGCTTTCACCAGGGAGAGCGACCTCAGACAGGGACTCGTAAAAGACCCTTGCGCTGCCGTCCATGGCCGGAATTTCAGGCCCGGAAACGGAGATCAGGGCGCTCCAGATCCCAAGGCCTGCCAGCGAGGCCAAAAGGTGTTCCACGGTCATGACACGGGACCCGTCGGGGAAGACCAGGCTGGTCCCCCTGGAGGCTCCGTCAGTCCGGGCAGAACTCACAGGGAATATTCCTCCCGGGAGACAGAAGAAGATCCCCTTCTCCAGGCAAGGCCCGACGGTGACCCTGCAGCGCTCACCGCTGTGAATGCCGACCCCTTCGAAAAACTTACTGGCCTTTATCTTCGCCATAATTCCCACCGGATATCTTCTTCAAGGCTTCCAGTTCCTTTTTGATCTCCTTGAGGGATTCCAGCATACCAGGCAGCCTTCCAAGGAGAACCTGTTTTTTCATCTCCTCCCGGTGATCCCGGGCAGGGAATCCGGAGACGACAAGCCCTGGCGGTACATTCTTTGTTGCCCCTGCGTTGGCAGCAACCTGGGCCCTCTTGCCGACGGTAACATGATCGGAAACCCCGCTTCTTGCAGCCATGATCACCCCGTCTTCCAGCACGGAGCTTCCTGCAATGCCTGTCATGGCTACCAGGATACATTTCTGTCCCACCCGTGCGTTATGTCCTATGTGAACGTGGTTGTCAATTACCGTTCCGTCGCCTACAACGGTCTCTTCAAGGGTCGCCCGGTCTATGGTCACACAGGCGCCTATTTCTACCCCCTTGCCGATCCTGACCCTGCCGAGCTGGGGGATCCTGGTGTGCCCCCTGTCGAAATCAGGCAAAAAACCGAAACCGTCTGAGCCTAT
>CAZAMZ010000185.1:0-3791 GCA_964486375.1 uncultured Synergistaceae bacterium
AATGAAACTTGTCTTCGCTGACAGGGGTAAATACATGGCCGATACCGCCTTTGTCGACGTCCCACTGCGCGGGTTGACAAGCAAGGATTATGCGAAAAAACTGGCAGGCAAGATAGAAATGTACAAGGTCATGCAGGAAGTCCAGCCAGGGGATCCATGGCCTTTCCAGGGTCAATCCGACACGATCTGCTACCTCGGGGGCGGCGGCAACCAGCACATATCCACCAGCCACTTCTCCGTGGTCGACAAAGAAGGCAACATTGTCGCATCGACCAACACCGTCAACTACTTCTTCGGCTCCGGAGTCTTTGCCACCGAGTACGGGTTCGTCCTCAACAACGAGATGGACGACTTTTCCCAGAACCCCGAGAGCGTCAATGCTCCCGAACCGGGCAAGAGACCCCTTTCTTCCATGTCGCCTTCAATAGTTCTCGACCCTCACGGACAGCCCTTCATGACCCTCGGGGCCGCCGGGGCAATGAGGATAATCACAGCTGTCACCCAGATCATCATGAATGTAGTCGACTTCGGCATGCACATGGATGAAGCCATTGAACAACCCAGGATCTTCTCCTTCTCCTCGGGCGGTCAGAGCGGCCCTCTGCGCATAGAGGACGCCATGGATCCATCGGTCGTACAGATGCTCAGGTTCAGGGGGCACAACGTCGAGGTCCAGCCCAGGGGCGGCTACTACGGTACGGCACAGGGCATACTCTTCATCGACGGGATGATGAACGGCGGTGCTGACAGCCGCCGTCTGGGCGTACCGGTAGGCTTCTAGGCTTCAACCCCACAAAAGCTCCGCGTTGTAGTAATCTTTTGGGGCGGCCATTGAGCCGCCCCTTTTCCTTGGGAGGTGTGATTTGAAAAGCTGGCAGCCCCCAATTCGCATCGTTGTTACAGGCACAAGGGGAAAGAGCACCGCTGCAAGGCATATTGCAGCGGCCCTGGGTTCTGTCGGCGTCTCATTCTCTGCACGCATAACAGGCACAACACCTGTTGTCCTGGACCGGTCAGGCACCAGGGTGATAAAGAGATCGGCACCGGTGCATATTTCCGAGATGATCTGGTGGTTCAGGAACATACCCGCCGGGACCGAGGCTGCCATAGCGGAGAACAGCACAGTGTCGCCCGAACTCCAGCCGTTGCCATGTCTTTGGCTCGACCCTGGCCTTATTGTCTGGACCAGCCTGCTGCCGGACCACCAGGAATACTGGGGACCAGGAGTGGAAGGCGCCAGAAGGGTCCTTTTGAAAGGCGTTCCGGAGGGATCCCGGATCCTCCTTGGACCCCAGGCTTTGTCAGACGGGGAACTCGTGTCCTGCCTGGAAAAGAAGGATTGCATTCTTTTCAGGACCAGGTGCCGGAACGGCGGCTATCGCCTTCTGTACGAGCTCATGGCCAGGAATGTGCTGGATATTCACGGGCTTCCTGGAGACAAAGCCTCCTTCGGGGGACTGGACAGGGACCCCCATGAATTCCGTCTCGTATCCCCCGGGTCCGGAGGGACTATCGCCTGGGCTTTTTCATCGAACGATCCAGTAACGGCACAGGCTCTTTTTTCCTCCCTGGAATGGGAAAGGGAAAGAACGACCCTCCTTTTCAATCACAGGAAGGACCGCCCCGCAAGGCTTGCCTCCCATCTTCCGTGGATGAAGGAACAGGGGTGGAAAAGGGTGATCGTAACCGGTGACAGGTTCTATTTTCCGACGGGATTCCATCATGTCCCCCTCGGGGATCCCCGACTGCTGGCCGGCATCGTTTCCCGGGAGAACCTGGTTTTCGGCTGCGGCAACGTCAGAGGGCTTCCCGTGCCTTCGGAGGTGGAAAGGTTTTGAACCGTGAAATAGCTGTCGTTGCGCTGGGAATTGCACTGGGGATGATCTACTTCCACCGCACAGGTTTTTCTCCCGGCGGCATCATATCACCGGGAATACTGGCACTTCACATGTATTCCTTTCATGTCTTCGCGTGGACTGCTGCATTTTCCATAATTATTTTTATCCTTCTTGAGATCGCGGTGAGGACATTCGGGGTATACGGGAGGCAGAGAACCGCTCTTTCCCTGCTTATCGCCGCCTTGATAGGGCTTATGCCGACGGGGTTTCTTCCCCTGGAACCGGTATGGCTGGGATGGGTGATACCCGGCCTTGTAGCCTCGGATATCCAGAGACAGGGGTTTGTCCCGACCATTTCAGGCCTTGTCGCGATCTCGGGCATAACATTCATGGCAGGGGGCTTTTTGCCGTGAAATTTCACAGGTGGTTTGAGGGTCCTGGCCTGTCCGGACAGGTGTGGATCCTCGCGGCATGGGCGGTATTGGTCGGATCCCTTGTCTGGGGACCCGGCAATGACAAGATCACCCTTGAGGAATCACGCCTCCTGAACCGGGTCGTTGCAGCCCAAAGAGCTCTCCATCAGGAAAGGGAGTCCCTGGGCTATGCTTCACCGACATCCCTGGATCCATACCGATCCGGCCTGATAGGGGTCGAATGGAGTCCGACGACCACCACCGCTGGGGATCTGGAGTCCAAGCTGATGTCGGTCAGACCCGGCTGGGCTGTAGTATTCAGAAGATTTCTTGAAGAAGGGGGACTTTCCAGAGGAGACAGGATAACCATCCTGAGTTCAGGATCCTTTCCCGGACTCGCACTTTCCGCCATAGCGGCGGCCGAATCTCTCGGGCTTGATGTCAATCTCCTTGTATCGCTGGGGTCTTCGACATGGGGCGCAAACATTCCCGGTATGCCCCTTGCGGACATCCTTGCTTTTTTCAGGAAAGGGGGATTCATAAGGACAAGGACCTCGGCAGGCACCCTTGGCGGAGGGGGCGAAACCGGAAGGGGAATGCCCCCCGAAGGGGTCTCTGCCCTTCGGGCTTCGGCGCTTAACGACGGGATCCAATTGATAGAGGCCGGAACCCTTGAGGAGATGATACGCCTGAAAAGCGAGGCAGCCCTTCTCCCGGGCACCCGCTTTCTTGTCCAGATCGGCGGAGGACAGGCAGACCTGGGGACCGACCCCTCCGTACTGGACATACCCCCGGGGGTCATCAAACCGTCCACCATCGAAAAAACCGGGAACGGGATACTGGCGGAGGCTTTGAAGGAGGGCATACCTGTTCTTCACGTCCTCAACATACCCCTCCTTGCCAGGCAGACCGGACTGGACAGGAATACAATGCTTCCCGCCGGCACATCACCTGCAAGGTTTATTGTAGCCCTGGGGTCTGGAATGATCGTGCTCTGGCGCTTCAGGCGGTGGGAGATACAATGACGCGACCTTCAAGGGACTTGCAGCCAATGCCCGGTGAACGCTCAACCCAGCTGGGATGGGGACTCCTGCTCCTCTTCCTGTGGATCCTTTCCCAGTTCTACGAAAAGCCCATCTACCATGTCTTCAGGTTCCTGGAACTATCCGTACGTTTTGATGACAGCGGGTTTCTTCTTGCCGCGACTTCCGTACTGGTCCTTGTGAACTCGGCCCGGGCTCTCCTGCTGTATGAGGGATGGTTCCTTCTGGGAAACGGTATCGCAGAAGCCTCCGGGCAGAGATTGGTCGGCCGGGTAATACCTGTAGTCGGGATTCCCCTCTGCTACCAGGCCGTTGCCATATTCGATTTCCCATCGATCCCCCACTTCGGTATGCCGGCAGTGCTTGGACTTGCAAGCGTTCTAATTGTCCAATGCTCGTGCTTGCCATCTCCGGCATTGATGAACGAGGGGCGCTGGTGGCCGTTGCGTTCCGCCCAGGGGCCCAGGGTCTCGGCCATGGCCCGGCAGACACCTTCC
>CAZAMZ010000186.1:0-3770 GCA_964486375.1 uncultured Synergistaceae bacterium
GCTTCCACTCTCTGAAGGAAGTTCGTCATCTGTCCCTTGATCCTGTAGAAACCGTAGGTAACGAACCTGTTGTTCCTGGAGGGTTCAAACCTGTCCACGGCCTTTATCAGGGCCATCATGCCCTCCTGGACAAGGTCCTGGTAACGCTGGGGTGCAACCCGGAACTTTCTGGCTATCCAGAAGACAAGGGGACGGTAGGCCAGGATTAGCCTTTCGCGGGCACCTTCATCCCCTTCCCCGCAAAGGCTCCAGAGGCCCTCTTCCTCTTCCCTTGAAAGGTACTGCCGGTCCAAGCTCTCCTGGTTGCAATTATCCACTGATCTGCCCTCCGGATTGTCTGTTTCCCTTTATACCACGACAGGGAGGGTTTTCGCCACTAGAACAGGGGCAGGTCCCCTGCTTTCGTTCCATCAACATGAAGGTGGACAGTGTCGTTCACATAACGCAGGGTTATCCTGTCAGGGGCTACATCTATCGAGGTTATGGAGCAGTTGTCCACCCGGAATTTCCACGAAGAAGCGGGGGGAACACCGACAAGGATGGAAAGGGCAGCCCTGATCGTCCCGCCGTGGCAAACGACCAGCAAAGTGTCCCCCTCATCGGACAGTATTCTCCTGATCCCTTCTCCCACCCTGGCAACAAGATCCAGGAAGGATTCCCCGCCTGGAGGCGTCACTGAAGAAGGATCTTCCCTCCACGGTTCGTAGAGGTCGGGGTGGCGTTCACGAACTTCTTCAAGCCTCAGGCTCTCCCATGAACCGAAGGACATCTCCGAAAATTCTTCTACGGGCCTTACTTCCCCCGCCAATGAGTTCCTCCCGGCCACAATGCTCGCTGTCTGGTGGGCTCTCGCAAGGGGACTGGAGTAGATCCTGTGCACACAGACCCCTGCAAGCCGCCGCGAGAGAAGGTCGGCCTGGGCCAGCCCTTTCTCCCCCAGGGGGACATCTGTGCGGCCCTGGAATCTGAAGGCGCTGTTCCACTCCGTCTCACCGTGCCTGACAAGGATCAGCCTCCGTTTTCGGGGATCCATGAAAACACCTCCGAGGATATCTTTCTACAAAAAAAGCCACCCGTGCGGGTGGCCCTTATATTCGATGGAGCCGGCGGGCGGACTTGAACCGCCGACCTGCGCATTACGAGTGCGCTGCTCTGCCAACTGAGCTACGCCGGCATGGTAATGGCGGTCCCAACGGGGTTCGAACCCGTGTCGCAGCCTTGAAAGGGCTGTGTCCTAGACCACTAGACGATGGGACCGCATGATAACCTTACATGGTGGGCCGTACAGGGATCGAACCTGTGACACCCGGATTAAAAGTCCGGTGCTCTGCCAACTGAGCTAACGGCCCATGACGAGCGCTGAAAAACTATACAGTGCCCCAGTGGTCGTGTCAAGGGCACGGCAAAGCCGGGCACGGCAAAGCCGTGCTCGTGACGCGTGACTCGTAACTCGAAACTCGGAAACATAAAGACAAAAAGCGTGACTTGTGACTCGTAACTCGTGACTCGGCAAAGACAAGGCCAGGGCAAAATCCAAAGACAAGCATTACCACAGACAATTGGCCTGGCCCGCGTACCTTAAGCGTAGGTCAGGATACAGAGAGACACGGAAGAATTTCCCCTACCAAAGGGATGGGGTAGAAAAACTTCCGTTTGGTGTCTTGGAAATTTTTGAATCAAGATCTGCTGCTCTTGCCTTTTCAATTCACAAGTTTCGAGTCAAATGTCACATTTTTTGCCCTTTGGTCCTCAGGTTCCCGAGTTACTAGTTACTAGTTACGCGTCACGGGTTACGAGTTACGGCTTCTCTAAAGTGCAAACCTCGCGGGGTAGGTTGCCAGTTTCTGTCGGAAGACCTCGAGGGTCTCCATCCCGCGCTCTATCTGCAGGGCCACCTGCTTGAAGGAGGTACCGCCAAAAGTGTTCCTCCGGGAGACGGAACTCTCGATGTTCAGTATCTGCAAAAGGTCTTCCCCTGATTCCGGAACCAGTTCTTTCCATTCCCCAGGCGTCAGGCTCAGGAGGGTTCTTTTCCTGTCGATACACCACTTGACGACCTCACCGACATTCTCGTGAGCTGTTCTGAAGGGCACTCCCTTCATCACGAGGTATTCCGCGACGTCTGTCGCAAGGGCAAAGCCGTCCTCGAAGGATGCCGCCGCCCTTTCCTGGTCTATCTCTATACGGGCTATCAGCTGAGGGAGCACATCCAGGACGTCCCTGGCGATCTGTACCGACGACCAGAGGGCGCGCTTGTCCTCCTGCATGTCCCGGTTGTAGGTGAGGGGCAGCCCCTTGATGATCGTCAACAGGTCAACAAGGTCGCCTATTACCCTTCCCGTCCTCCCCCGGATCAGTTCAAGCACGTCGGGGTTCTTCTTCTGGGGCATCATGCTGGAACCTGTGCAGAAGGCGTCGGGCAGGATTATCCAGCCGAACTCCCGGCTGTTGTAGACCACCAGGTCTTCGGCCATTCTGCTTGCGTGGAGCATAAGGACCGTCATGGCGTACTGGCAGTCCAGCAGGTGATCCCTGTGTGCCACGGAATCCATGCTGTTGTCGCTGGTCCTGTCGAATCCAAGCATCACCGTTGTAAAACCCCTGTCCAGGGGAAGAGTCGATCCTGCCAGTGCCCCGCTTCCGAGGGGGCATTCGTTGACCGATTCCAGGGCAAAAAGAACTCTTCGAAAATCCCTTGCAAGGGCCCAGAAGTGGGCCAGCCAGTATTGCCCCATGCTGACGGGCTGTGCCTGCTGGAGATGGGTATAACCGGGGATGATCAGGTGCCTGTGTGCCGTAGCCCGGTCCAGAAGGGCGTCCAGAAGGGTAATGAGGCCGTCGCCCACGGAGTACATTTCCTTCCTGAGGTAGAGCCTGACCGCAGTGGCAGACTGGTCGTTACGGCTTCGCCCGGTGTGCAGTTTGGCGCCAAGGGGACCAATGATCTCCGTCAGTCTGGCCTCGATGTTCATGTGGACGTCTTCCATTGACTCCAGCGGCTTGAACCGGCCTTCCTGGATATCCTTCAGTACCTGCCTCAACCCGTCCTCTATCAGGGCGGCCTCGCGCTGGCCGAGAAGCCCCACATGTTCGAGCATTCTGACATGGGCAATGCTTCCATAGACATCGTAAGGGGCAAGCCTCCAGTCAAGATCGAGGGACTGGGTGAAATGCTGGACAATTTCTGCTGTATCTTCCCTGAACCTTCCATGCCACATGAAGATCTACCTCCCGGATCCTGTATCTACCCTTGCGGCCGAGGATAACATACCCCTCTCCTCGGCAGTTTCCAAACAGAGAGCCCAGAGCAGGTCCGTCTCGCTGTGCGTGTACTGTTCGACCTGGAGGACATCAAGAACGGTTCTCGCTACTGTCAGCCCCGCTATGATTATGTCGGCCCTTTCAGGCTCCAGTCCCGTTATGGATGTCCTGTCCCCCCGGGGGGTCATCCTGAGCCTTTCTATCAGCAGATCGAGTTCGCCGGCTTTGACCGGTTGGCCGTGCACCTTCGAGGGGTGATATCGCGAAACAGCGATGCCTTTAAGCATCATCACCGCCGATGAGGAAGTACCTCCTACGCCGGTCAGTCCCAAGGGTCCCTTCTTAAGGCCTTCGCCCAGGATCCGGCGGGTCTCGGAGGCAATTTTGACGGTGTCCTCCCCGAAACGCGAGGTCATCCTGACTGCGCCCAGCGGAAAGGAGTATGTCATTTCTCCCCTGACGATTTCAAGGCTTCCCCCGCCCAGATCGAAGACCGAGTCAGTTCCGGG
>CAZAMZ010000187.1:0-3695 GCA_964486375.1 uncultured Synergistaceae bacterium
GGCTTCACCTCGCTCTTTCCGTCCCGTTTTTTTCGAGAACATGCCAGGACTGATGAAAAGACTGAACCTGAGCTGGCGGATGAGCCTTCGCACAATGGCCAGGAACAGGTTCCGCACAGTAGTTACAACCCTGGGGCTTTTGCTGGCTGTGGGAATGATCGTCGTATCCGTCTTCTCCAGGGATTCCATGATAGACCTCATGGAAAGGCATTTCGACAAGGAATGGCGCTATGACTACCTTGTAAGGGTGGTCAATCCCGTGCGCGAGGCCGAGCTGCTGACCATATCCAACCTTCCGGGGGTGAGGGTCGCGGAGCCCATTTTCGAACTTCCCGTGAGGCTGCATTACAGGGGCCGATCCCGGGAGGACATGCTCTTTGCCATGAACCCCGGATCCAGCCTGGGAAGGGTCATTGCCAGGGACGGCCACGAACTGGACTTCCCCGAGGAGGGATTCTTCCTGGACTGGTACACCGCCAGGATCCTCGGTGCCGAGACGGGCGATGACGTGGAAGTCGAGACGATACTGGGGCTCGGACCTCCTAGACGTAATACCCTGAGGGTCGCCGGCATAAGCCGCAAGGCTTTTGGAAGTGCTTCCAGCATAGGCCTTCCCGTGGCAAACCGGCTTTTGAACGAACAGGGAACGGCTTCGGGAATGGTCTTTACCTCTGATACAGCCTTCAACAGCAGCATCGAATCGGCCCTTGGGGACATGATCAACGTCATTTCCGTTACGAGCAAGGAGAAAGAAGTCGAATTTCTGGAAAAGAACATGAAATACCTTTACTATTCTGTTGGCATAATGATCTTCTTCTCCGTGCTGCTGGGTTTCGCCATAGTATTCAACGCATCCTCCCTCTCCTTCTCAGAGCGCAGGAGAGAGCTTGCCAGCCTGAGGGTCCTGGGTTTCTCAGTGAGGGAGGTATCATCGCTCCTCTGGAAGGAGAACCTGCTTCTTCTGGCAGCGGGGACAGTCCTGGGACTTCCCTTCGGAAGGCTAATGGCAGAGGGCTATGCTATCGGGGTCAGCACTGACCTCTTCACCTTCGAGGCCGTGGTCTACCCGCTGACCTATGCAATTGCAGCCCTGGGGGGAGTATCTTTTATCCTTGTCTCCTGGATGCTGGCCGCGAGAAGCGTCGGAAGGCTTCAGCCCGTCGAGACACTCAAGGCAAACGATTGAGGAGGTTCCGTCGATGAAAAAAGGCAGGATGAGAATTTTCCTGATACCCGGCGTCATTGCCTTGATAGCCCTTTCGCTTTTCCTTGTTTTGAGGCCCGGTGAGATCGACGCAGTCCGGGCAGTCAGGGGGGATATATCGAGCGGGGTCGAAGAGGACGGCTATATCCAGCCCCTGGAGGACAGGAACTTCTACGCCACACAAATTGCCAGGATAACCGATCTGCCTGTGGAGACAGGTGACGGTGTCGCCCGGGGCCAGGTGCTGATTCGAATGGCCAGCCCCGACCTGGAAGCGATCCTGGCCGAGACGAGGGCTTACTGGAAACAGTCTGAAAAGGGCAGGGCCGCTTACGCCGCTGCGGCTTCAAGCCTCCGGCTCCTACTGGCGGACGAAAAAAGGAACCTGGAACGTTCCAGGAGTCTTTTCGAAGCCGGTGCCCTCTCCCGGACCGAGATGGAGCAGGCCAGCCTGAGGGTGGAGCGATACTCCAAAGACCTGGTAGAGGCAGAGGCCAGGCTCGCCTCGGCATGGGCCCTGAGCGAAGGTCTTCGGCAGCAGGTCTCGGAACTGGAAAAGAAACAGGCCGAATTGACCCTGAGAAGCCCCATCGACGGTTACGTACTGCAACTCCCCGTAAAGAAGGAACAGGTTGTCATGGCCGGGGAATTCCTTGTTGCCCTCGGGATAAGGGACGAAATGGAGATACGTTCCGACGTTCTCAGCGACTCACTCGGAGGTGTAAAGGTCGGGAGCAGGGTAAGGATCACTGCGCCCATACTGGGAAACATCGCCCTGGAAGGCCACGTGCGGAAGATCTATCCCCTGGCGGAGGAAAAGGTCTCCCCCCTGGGTGTTGCCCAGAGACGGGTGCCGGTCATCATTGCCTTCCCCGTTTCGGAGATATTGAAGCCAGGTTACGAGGTCCGGGTTTTCATAGAGACGTCGCGAAGAGAGCATGTTCTGGTCCTCCCGGTGGAATCTGTCCGCACCGAGGACGGCGTGAGAAAGGTCTTCATGGCTGAAGGGGGACGGATCCGCGTCGCCGAGGTCAGGACAGGGATCACAGACCGCCGGATGGTTGAGATCCTGGAGGGACTGGAAGAGGGAGACGTGGTGGTCCGGGATGCAAGCCTGGACCTTAGGGACGGACAAAGGGTCAGGACTTCCGGGGAAAGGTAGCCCTTTTACTCCTCCCAGGGGAAGATCTCTTCAGGAATCCCCGGGAACCTCTCCAGGAGCCCTTTGAAATACTCGTCATCCACAGGGGGAGAATCCTCCTCCAGCGGTGGGATCTCTACGACGGTCCAGGTCCCTTCATCTTTGTTCAGCAACGCAAGGAATGGCTCGTACCTGTTCTGTCCGTCCGGGGACCGGGGTTCTGTCTCGACCCAGGCCCAGCCATCCATAACCCTGAACCAGTTGAAGGCAAAGACCGCCTCTACTCCAGGACCCTCTATGAGGTTTTTACGGAGGGCCTCAGTTATGGCACCCCTTTCCAGACTCTCTTCCGTCGGGGTGCAGTCGCTGCAGGCAAGGCAGGGGAAGGCTGAAAGCACAAGGAACGTAATGGCCAAAAGAACAAATAAATATTTTCTCGCCATTGATGTCCACCTCTTCCTTATCTTTTAAAGGCGGCACCCCTCCGGGGCGCCGCCTCGAGGTTGTAGCCTAAAATTAGAGCTGGACCGTTGTCCCCACGTGCAGATGTTCGAAACTGTCCCCCAGAACTTTCGAGAACTCGCAGAGGGCAGTCAGGCCGGTACAGTGACCGGTGATCACCTTCCCGACATTGAGCTGCTTCAGGGCCTGGGCGGTCTTTTCTATCCGCTCCTGCGAGGCCTCTATAAGGTGGAAACCGCCAATTACAACTTCGACCCTCGGCTCCGCCGCAAGTTCCTTCGACCAGTCGATGATGTTGACTATCCCCGCGTGGCTGCAACCCGAAATGACCGCCAGACCTTTCCCTTTTACCTTAACCGCAAGGGAAAGGTCATCGATGATCCGGTCAGGAACGACCTTGCCATCCTCGATGTTGTAGGTGCCTATACCCTGTATCTCGAAATCCCTCTTCCGCGGCACTTCGCCGGTAGCAATAACACCGGGCATTATCTCAAAGGGTTCATCGATCATTACCATCATACCGCCGGCCGCTTCGATCGCTTCAGGGCCGTTTTCCTTCATTACGCCGATATTCCGGATAAAGGGGTTGAAAATATAGTTCGGCCGGAACATGCCGGGATGGGCAATTACGGGCAGGTTCTTCCTGCCGATGGCTTTCAGGGTATCGACCAGCCCCTCGGTGTGGTCGTAATGGCAGTGAGAAACGACAATGGCGTCGATCGATGCCGGGTCGATGTCCAGTAGTCTCATGTTATGGAGGATAGGCAGTGCCGACTGTCCCGCGTCCATCAGCACCCTCCTGCAGGCGCCGCCTGAACATGCTTCCAGCATCAGGGCAATACCATGCTGGGCCAGGAATGATGTCTCGTACCCGGCATAGTCGTCAAG
>CAZAMZ010000188.1:0-3656 GCA_964486375.1 uncultured Synergistaceae bacterium
GGGCGGTTGACAGCACCTGTTCTAATAATTCAGAATAAAGGCAATATAATAAACTTCATTCGATATCTGGTGGAAAAATGATCGTAAAATCGACGCTCTACGACCAGGCTTACAAGAAGATAAAGGAAGGGATTCTCAAAGGCGAGTTTCAGAGGGATCGTCTCTACTGTGAACAGTGGTTCGCCGATTATCTGAATATCTCCCGTACACCTGTAAGAGACGCATGCCTCAGGCTGAAAAGGGATCAGTACATCGACATAATTCCGAACCGCGGTATAGTGATAAAGGACATCAGTCCGCAGCAGGTCCTGGAGATATCACAGCTGAGGTCCTCCATAGACAGTTTCTGTGCGGCATATTTTGCCGAGAGGATCGAAACTCCAGAGGCGAGAAAACAGTTCGGCCATATCAAGTCAATAAATGAACAGGAACAGAAAATGCTCCTTGATCTGGGCAACATTTCTGACCATTCCATCGATGTGGAGTTCATTCAGCTTGACCTGGAATTTCATAAACAGATCATCGGTTTTACAGGGAACCGGCGCTTCAAGGAGATCAACAACGAGATATATTCTTATATCAACCTTCTAGGGGTCGAAGTGGTCAAGATAGATACAAGGAAACAGGAGAGTGTCGACGAGAACGAGGCCATATTGGCAGCGATAGAGAGCGGGGATCCCGTAGCTGCCTGGAATGCAGCCAAGTTCCACGTGGATGCTATTGCCAAAAGGCTTATGATCTTGATGGAAAAGGAAGCCCGCCCGGAACCCCGGCAGAGTCTGAAGAGGGGCGGCTAGGGGCTCAAACGGAATGTAAAGTGCCTGGCCCCATTAATAATAATGGGAAAATGTATTTTGTTTTTTTAACATGCATGTAGCATGCTACTCCTTGTTTGAGGTAAAATTCAATAGCAGTATTACGGAAGCTGGAAGTCAGGCAGGTTGATACCAAGATGACACTATAAATCTGGAGGAGTAATTATTTGCGAATTTCAAAATAAGGTGTTTTTATTATTTTATGTCCTGATATGTAACATACTACATTCTACTCTTTGTGAAACTGGTCAAGGCGCATCAACGATCTGTAAATGAAAAGGGGGAGTGATCGTCCGGTTGTCTGATCCCTGGAGGCGGCTTAAAGGTCATAGGGGAAAGGTCAGGGTTGGTTTCAACAAATACCATAACAAGGGGTGTATGTGATGAAGAAGAGGGTAGGCGTTGTCCACACATTTCTCTATTCTGTCGAGGATCTCAAGAAACAGTTCAAGGAAAAACTGCCCGGAGTTGAAATGATCAACATCATCGATGACAGTCTTCTCGAAGAGGCCCTTGCGAACAAGGGGCTGACCCCCGGGATCATCAGCAGGATGTGCGCCTATTACAAGCACTGCCAGGAACTTGGCTGCGAGTGCATTCTTAACCAGTGTTCATCCGTGGGCGAGGCAGCGGATATTGCCGCAAAGCTCATTTCAGTTCCCGTCGTCAAGATCGACTACCCGATGGCCAGACAGGCTGTTGAACTGGGAAGCAAGATCGCAGTCATCGCCACTGCCATCTCTACCGTGGAACCATCAAGCCGTCTGGTGGAACGTGCAGCAAAAGAGGCAGGTAAGGAAGCAACCGTCTCCAGATGTTTTGTGGAAGGAGCCTACGAATTCCTGCTCAAGACCGGCGACCGCGAGAAACACAACGAAATGGTCACCGCTGCAGTCAGGAAGGCAGCCGAGACCAACGATGTCATCGTTCTTGCCCAGGGAAGCATGTACCATCTCATGCCCCTTCTGAAGGACGTTAAGAAACCGGTCCTTACCAGCCTGGAATCCGGTGTTGCCCAGATCCGCAAGGTCATCGGGCTGGAATAGCCCAAATTTATAGAGGAAATATTGGAGGGGAAAAGGATGGTCAAGGTTGGAGTAGCAGGATACGGGGTTATCGGCTTGAGACTCGCCGAGGGTGTTGCCCTTCAGAAAGACATGGAACTCGTCGGAGTGGCCGATATAGCTCCGACCCTTTCCGTTCGCGCGTTGAAGGAAAGCGGGATGCCCTACGATCTTTATCTTGTGGACGGGGCGGACAAGTCAAGGTTCGACGAACTGAACATCCCTGTTGCCGGTTCTTTTGATGATCTTCTGAACAAGGTGGATATCATGCTTGACTCTTCCCCGGGCGGTGTCGGGGCAAAGAACAAGGAGCTCTACCAGGCAAAGGGAGTAAAGGCCGTTTTTCAGGGTGGAGAGGCGAATTCGGTAGCAGACGTATTCTTCCACGGGTATGCGAATTACGAAAAGGGCCTGAACAAGGACTACCTTAAACTGACAAGCTGCAACACAACAGGGCTTATAAGGGCTGTGGACTGCCTTGACCGCGAATGCGGCGGAATGGACAAGGTGGTCATCACCATAATCAGAAGGGTAGCGGATCCCGGAGATTACCACAGGGGTCTAACAAACGCCCTCCAGATGGACAAAGCCCCTTCCCACCAGGCAGTAGACCTTATGACGATCATGCCTCACGTTGAAGCTACAGGGATACTGGTACATACGCCTGTTACCCACGGTCATATCATCACCGTTGTAGCAAGCGGCAAAAAGAAGATCACCAGGGAGATGGCCCTTAATGCCTTCAGGGGACACGACCGCATAAGGGTCGTTCGTCTGGACGAGGGCTTCAAGGGTAACGCCTCTTTCTTCCGGTATGCACGGGATCTCGGCAACCCAAGGGGCGACATGTACGAGATAGGACTCTGGGATGACAGCATCGTCGAAAGCGGGAACGATATTGTTTTCGCCATCAATATTCCCCAGGAAAGCGTCACTATCCCCGAGACCGTCGATGCGATCCGCGCGGCGATGGGTATGCAGACCGACCGTCTTGCAGCAGTGGCAGAGACCAATAAATACCTAGGGATGGCCAGATGGAAATAAGAATGACCCCACTGCAGGGTATGGATGTAACAGGAAAACGTGTCCTGCTCAGGCTCGACATCAATTCCCCTGTAGATGTCGGGACCAGACGCATCAGCAACGACAACCGCATCCAGAAGAGCCTGCCCACGTTGAGGTACCTTCTGGAGAACGGCGCCAGGACGGCAATCGTCTCCCACCAGGGTGATACCCTGGACTACCAGAACCTGATCCCCCTGGAGGAGCACGCCGGGATTCTCACAAGGCTCCTCGGTGTAGATGTCGAGTATATCGACGATGTCTGCGGGCCTGCGGCACAGGAAAAGGTCAAGGGGCTCAAGAACGGTGAAATGATACTTCTGGGGAACCTCAGGTACCTTGGCGAAGAACTGTCGACGTTCGAAAAGGACGTAAAACTGAAACCCTCCGAAATGCTTGAAACATACCTGATAAGGTCCCTGGCGCCGCTTTTCGATCTTTATGTCAACGATGCTTTCTCTGCAGCACACAGGAATGCCCCTTCAATGACGGCTTTCCAGGAGTTGCTTCCCACCGCAGCAGGCTTCCTTCTCTTCGATGAGTACAAGGCCCTCTATTCCGTACTTCATGGAGCCAAGAAGCCCTGCGTTTTCGTTCTTGGCGGAGCTAAGATCTCTGACGCTTTCGGAATGATGGAGACGGTCCTGAAGAACGGTACGGCCGACGGGATACTTACCACCGGGGTCACAGGCCTGGTAATGCTGCTTGCCTCGGG
>CAZAMZ010000189.1:0-3648 GCA_964486375.1 uncultured Synergistaceae bacterium
AACGATCCTGTCCGGACTGGGCAGGGTGAAATGCTCCACCGAAACCGAAGGGACTTTCAGTTCGATAATTATCAATGTCCCCCCGTTATCGGGAACGGCAGAGAAAGTCGAGGCGATCCTGTTCGCCGGAAATTGTCCGGACTCCCTGGCATCCATCCCGGAATCTACCTGCACGCGCAGGATGGAGCCTTCCCTGGAAATGGAATAGGTTGTGGGCCTTTCCAGGTCGATCACCATCCTGGCCCCTTTCGGCTGGATGCCCGTCCTGACCGATCTTGCCGATGATCCTGCTTCCGGGACGTGCACAAGTAAAAATACGGCAAGGACGGCAAGAAAACCTGCCGTCCTTTTCAAAACCGATCCAGCTTTTCCATAGATCCTGTCATCCGGGTGCTGCACTTTCATTCAGCAACTCCCTCCAGGTACACAAGGAAAGCCCGACGATCCAGGTTCAGTGCCGGTTCTCCCCCAAAGCCTTTTCATTTTCCCTGAGTTGCCTCCTCAGCACTTTGCCTACGCTGGAAAGGGGAAGTTCCTGTACGATGTCTATCCTTCTGGGAACCTTGTAATGCGCCAGGTGTTCCTTGGCGAACTGGACCAGTTCCTGCTGGGTCACATCAACCCCGTCGTGGGGTACGACAAAGGCCTTTACGACTTCCCCGCTGATCGAAGACGATACACCAATGGCCGCACTCATCTTGACCGCCGGGTGAGAGTTGAGGACTGTCTCGACTTCCTGCGGGTATACGTTGAATCCACCGACGATGATCAGGTCCGTAGCCCTGTCCATGATGGATATGTAGCCGTCTTCATCGATACTTACTATATCGCCTGTGTCGAGCCAGCCGCCGTGGAACCTCTCGGCCGTAAGTTCAGGCGCCCGGAAATATCCCGAAGTAACCGAGGGCCCCTTAACCCAGAGAACCCCTTCCTCTCCTTCCGGAAGGATCTTTCCTTCCAGGTCCCTTATCTGGATCTCATATCCCGGGAGCGGCGGTCCCACCGAACCAAGCTTTCTCGTCTTTTCCGACGGGTTGCAGGAAACGACCGGGGAGCATTCCGTCAATCCGTAACCCTCGAAGCAGATGACCCCCATATCCTTCCTGATCCTGCTCTCAAGGGTCGGGTCGAGCTTGCCCCCCCCGGTAAGGATGTACTTGAGGTGCGGGAATGTGAGCCCCTCCTTGAGCACGGCTCCCAGAAGGAACGGTAGCATGGTCGGAACCGCTATCAGGATGCTTACCTCGGCGGCGCGAAGCGCTTCAAGGGTCTCCTTGACCGGTATGAAGGAGGAAACTATAACCATGGGAAGACCGTAGCAAAGAGGCAGAACCCCGCAGATGGTGAACCCCAGGGAATGAAAATTGGGAAGAACGTTCATAAGTATCCTTCCCGTGTCGAAACCTTCTACATTCTGGTGGACCTTCAGGGAGTTGTCTATCAGGTTGGAGTGGCTTACCTGGACAGCCTTGGGAGCCCCCGTTGTGCCCGAAGTGGCGAAAATTACCGCTATCCCTTCATCTTCGGGTTCGGTCTTCCTGCCCTCGAAGGTCGGGAGATGCCCCACAGGAGGGGCTATCACAGAGGGGTATCCCTTCTCTTTGAGTGCTTCAGCCAGGTTTTCCATCCCATCCCCCAGGACAGTTCCAACAGGGTCGATGTGCTCGACGATCTTCAGGCTGGCGTTAATACCGCTCCTGGCATTAAGGGGGGCAATAGCACCGCCAAGCCTCCAGGCGGCCACTGCTATGCTCCAGAGCATTGGAGAGTTGGCCATGAATACCGCGATCCGGGATCCTGGTCCGAAACCGCTCTTCTTGAGGGCTTCTTCACTATTCCTGATAAGCCTCATGAATTCGGAACCGTTCATCCAGGAACCTTTCCACCATACGGCAGGGGTTTCGGGATCATTCTCAAGACGCCTGGTAATGATCTCGTCAAGCCTTGACAGGTCTCTCAGCATCATCTTCCCTCTCCTTCTCCGGATATTTCGGCCCTTCCCTTTCTCGATCACGTTATTCTGAACATCTTTTTCATTATCACGGTTCAAATGTCCCTGAGGGAGCTTTCCATCAGCTCAAGGTCTATAAAGGCCATGTCCGCGCCTCCGGGGCCCTCTCTCGACAGGAACTTTGTCCTTCCAAAAAGCTCTTCCGCTTTCTTGAGAAGGAGAAAATCCCTGCCGTTCCTTTCAGCGACGGCAGTCTCCTTCAGAACGACAGAACGGAAGGGGTTCTTCATCAGCCTTCCGTTGGGCGGAAGGGGGGAAGAAAAAAGGCAATACCCTTCAAGCAGCATCATCGATGCCTCCCGGATCACATCATCGGGGGAACCTTCAATAAACCTGGAACCAGGAAATTTTTCAAGGGTTTTCGGGTTGTTCGTGACGACAAGGATGTCCTTCAAGTTTCTGCCTCATTTTGTCGGGATGACTCATTATAACCTCCAGGGCTCCCATGTCGCTACCGGAATGAAAACGGGGAGGCCCGGCCTCACGGCCTGCCTCCCCGTTATTGTGTCCCCGGATGGTTGTTACGAGGTGAAGATCGTCTGTTCCTCGATAGGCGTCTGGATAGCCCTGAAGGCCCTTTCCAGCAGCTCCCTCCTGACGGCTTTGTCACCATCAGGCCCACGGGAAGGGTCTCCCACGGGATGGGGAATGGCGACACCCGGCACTATCCTGTTCGCCCCAACGGTCAGCATGATCGGGACTATCGTTGCGATCTGTACCACCGGGATGCCTGCCGTGTTCTCGATCTCCCTTACCATCGATGCGCCGCATCGGGTGCAGGTTCCTCAGGTGGAAGTCAGAATTACTGCATCCACACCGTCCTTTTTAAGCTTTTCGCCTATCTCCCGACCGAACCGTTCGGCGTGGGCTACAGCCGTGCCGGTACCGGTAGTGGTAAATACAAGGTCGTAGAGTTTGCCGAATACGCCCTCTTTCTCCATCTCCCTCATTACGTCAAGAGGAAGCACAGCATCGGGGTCATCGTTGGCCCAGACCCTGTCGTAACCTCCGTGGATGGATTCAAAGTTGTCGGGGGTAAGGTCGTCAAGCCTGGAGATATCGTAGACCCCGTATGTTTCGGCCGATGATACCCTGATGTGGTCGGGGTTGCCTTTGGGTACTATCCCCCCCGAACTGACAAGGGCTATCGTCGCCTTTTTCAGGTCCTTTACAGGGGCAGCCGGAGTGATCTTCTTGAAAACAGGCATTTCGTACTCGGTCTGGAACGGCTCCCCGGCTATCTTTTTCAGGAGCATGTCTACAGCCCTCTTTGCCCCGTTGATCTCGTGGAAAAAGTTCTTTCTTATACCCCTCGGGAAGTACCCCTCGTCCATTGCCGCTCCCAGAGGGATCCCTTTCAGCATTTTTTTGGCAAGGGAAGTCATGGCTGCCAGGGCATCCTTCATGCCCCTGGCGCTGTCGGCTGTAGGGACGATAAAGGTTTTGGGGCTGTAAAGCTCCACCCCGGGGTTTTCCCGGTACATTCCGCTCAAGGACGGGATGCCCAGGGATTCGGTAACGGATACGCAGATATCGCCGCAGGCTACGCCGTATCTTCCTGCGTTGAAAGCAGGCCCGGCGATACGGAGATCCGGTTTGAACTCCCCGATCCGCCTTACACATTCCGCCCTGGCCTC
>CAZAMZ010000190.1:0-3617 GCA_964486375.1 uncultured Synergistaceae bacterium
ACTTTTATGTGCTGCTATTTATCTGGGAAATATAGTCCTGATTATTTCCTGTACCGGGTTTTTCGATCCACGACTTACGACTTGCGATTATCCTTCGCTACGCTCGGGCACCTTGTCCGCGGTGCAAAGGTTTAGCCTTGGCCTGGCCTTTGATCCTCGCGAGTCACGAGTCCCGAGTTACGAGTCACAAATTACGGTTCTTCAGCAAATCCTCGGAAGAATTTCCCCCACCGGTTTATCGACCAGGCGGGTCCCGCCGGAAAAAGTATGGATCCCGACGAGACGGGGGTGCTTTTCGGTAACCTGGCCGATTATCGAGGCTTCTTTCCCCGAAGGGTGCTGCCTCAGGAGGCTGAGGGTTTCTTCCGCATCTTCGGCCGATACGGCCACTGCCGCACACCCTTCCCCTGCCATGTGAAGGGGGTCGAATCCCAAAAGCTCACAAACCGAAAGAGAAGGTTCATCCCGGGGTAATCGTCCTTCCTCTATCTCTATTCCAAGGCCCGAAGCTTCGGCCCATTCACAAAGGACAGTCCCCAGACCGCCTCTCGTGCAGTCCCTCATGCATCTCAGACCCTCCATGGGAAGTATCCTTTTGATCATCGGCCACAAAGAGGCACAGTCAGACTCCAGGCCGTGGACTTTCATGTCGTACCTGGCGGCAGCAATGGCCGCGCCATGCTTTCCCGGAGGACATGTCACCAGAACGGCATCCCCCGGTTTCAGGTTCCCGCTACCCAGAGCAGGGTCCCTCTCGACCTGCCCGATCGCGCAGGTGGTCAGGAACAGGCCGTCAGCCTGGCCTTTAGGGACCACCTTGCTGTCTCCTGTGACCAGGATCATGTCCAGGGAGTCGCATATCGTGGAGGCGCTTTGCATGTAGCCGAGAAGCTCTTCAAGGGGGAATCCTTCCTCGGCTATAACACCCAGGGCAAGGAAAAGTGGTCTCGCGCCTCTTACCGCGAGGTCGTTGGCGCTCCCGCAAACGCAGAGTTTGCCGATGTCTCCCCCCCGGAATGAAAGTGGTGAGACGGTATAACCGTCTATCGTCACTGCCAGTCCTCCCGGGAGGATGGCGCAGTCCTCCCCGTCTGCGAGAGGGTTTTCCCTGAACCGGTCAAGGATCAGGGATATCAGCTCCTCGGTGAGCCTTCCCCCCGCTCCGTGTCCGATGGTCAATCCTTTCATCGGGCGTAGCCTCCCCGGTTGAAACGGAAGTATGCGGAACAACTGCCCTCTGTAGAGACCATGCATGGTCCGACAGGATGGTTTGGCGTGCAACTTCCTCCGAAAAGAGGGCAGGACGGAGGTCCTATGAGTCCGCGAAGTACTTCCCCGCAAAGGCATCCATCGGGCGGGGATAAAGTTTCGATAGATATTTCCAGCCTTTTCAGTGCATCAAACTGCGAGAATTCCTCCTTTATGATGTAACCGGAGGATGGTATGATGCCAAGGCCCCGCCATGGAGCATCGGCAGAGGTGAAAACCTTTTCCATGATCTCCCTTGCAGCGGAGTTACCTTCCGGCCTGACGGCACGGCTGTACAAGGATGCCACAGTGGGCCTCCCCGTTCTTACCTGCCTGGCAGCCTCCAGGAGTCCCATCATGATCTGTTCTGCATCAAAGCCGGCAACAGCGCAGGCGATGCCATGTTTTTCGGGTAAAAACCGGTATGGCGCCAATCCTGTAATTACGCTGACATGACCCGGCAACAGCAGGGCATCCAGTCTGACAAGGGGATCCGAAGCCAGGGCTTCAAGGGCTGGCGGCACAGATTTGTGAAGGTCCAGGACCAGGAAATTCTCAAGCCCTTCGGCACGGGCATCCAGGATGACAGAGGCTGTAGCAGGCGCGGTTGTTTCAAAACCGACGGCAATAAGGACGATCGTCCTGTCCCTGTGGGCCTTTGCAAGGGACAATGCCTGATCCGCCGAGGTCACGATCCTGACATCCATGCCCATTGATCTTTCTTCCAGCAGCGATGTCCCGCTCCCCGGTACTTTCAGCATGTCGCCGTAGGTGGCGACTGTAATTCCTTCCATCCTTGCCAGCGAAACGACCGCATCTATCTCGGCCTGGTCGGTTACGCAAACAGGGCACCCGGGGCCCGAGACAAGTTCGAGGTCTCCAGGAAGAAGTGCCCTCAAACCCTGCCGGAATATGGATACGGTGTGGGTTCCGCACACCTCCATGACCTTGACGGGGCGGTCGACGATCCTGTCCAGGGCCCTTGCAAGTGTTGCTATCCTCTCCCTGGGGTCATCTTCGAGGGCAGCCCGCAAGTTCCCTGACCTCTTTCCATATCTTTTCGAGCTCCGCACCATCTTCGGGGAGGAGTTTTTCAATTGCAAAGCCGGCATGTACGATGACAACGTCATCAACGGTGGCATCGGGCACCAGGTCTGTCCTGATCTCCGTTTCGACCGCCCCGGCAAGCGCCACAGCCCTGTTGGTGCAGATAAACCTGGTGATCCTGTGAGGTATGGCCAGACACATTTTTCATCTCTCCGGTCCTGAATTTGATTCCCGATCATTCTAACCCTTGAAGGCCCGCGGGCAACGTATAGTTTATCATTGAACTTGCCCGGCAGGATTATTGCATGTAATCTGTAAATAAAGGAGATGAGGCGATGGAGCATCTCAGAGTCGGTCTTCTTCAGCTTCAGGTTATCCGGGAAGATGCTGCCCGAAACTCCAGGTATGTTCTGGGAGAGATACGGGATGCGGCCAGAAGCGGCTGTGATGTTCTTGTCCTTCCCGAACTCTGGAACGCCGCGTTCCCGCTCCTGGGACCTCACGTCCTTATCGATGAAGATAATCCAGTTATCCGGAACATCGCGCAGGCTGCTTCCAGGAGCGGAACCTGGATAGTTGCCGGGAGCATGGCCATCAATACGGCGGCCGGGCCAAGGAACCGTTGCCTGGTCTTCTCCCCCGATGGCGATGTGGCATACCGTTACGACAAGATACACCTCTATCCCGGGCTTGATGAACCCAACATCCTTTCTCCCGGCAGTTCCCCGGGGGAGATGGTTATCAATGATGTGCCCTGTGGAGTAATGATATGCTTTGATGCCGAGTTTCCCGAGATTGCCCGATACCTGGTTTCCAGGGGAGCCAGGATCCTCTTTGTCCCTGGAGCATGGAAGACTGAATACATAAGGCTCTGGAGGGCGCTCCTTTTATCCCGTGCGGTAGAGAATCAGGTCTTCGTGATAGGCGTCAACAGGTGCGACAGGGGAAAGAATTCCTCCTTCGGGGGACATAGCATGGCGATAGACCCCTTTGGCGATATTATTCTCCATCTTGACGATTCACCCAGATTCCAGAGGATCGTCATTGATCTGGAAAAGATCGAATCCGCCCGGAAAGAACACAAGGTGATCTCCTCCCTGAGACAGGAGGTCTACAGGCGCTGGAGATGACATACAAAACCGGATCAAGTTGCTCATTGACTCTTTTTATCTTTGTATTATAATTCCCGAAATTTACCTTCGTCCCCGTTCGTGCCCTGCGGCATCCCGGGGCTGCTGCCGTTGACAATTGCCAAAAAAAACAGGCGGCTATATAATTACATTAAAATTATTTATTGCAATAAAGGGGGTGTTAAGAAAAAC
>CAZAMZ010000191.1:0-3609 GCA_964486375.1 uncultured Synergistaceae bacterium
CAGCACGAACTATGGATATCATTAGCACTGAGAAAACCTTCTGGGTGCGCATGGCTGCGCTGAGGGACATACCGCCGTCGACAAGTTTCTTGACCTCTTTCACCGAGGCGGCAAGGCGCTTGTTCCTTGTCTGGCTGGCGAGTATCTCAAGGGCCGCGCCAAGGTTTATCCCTGCGGAGATCATCGTCGCAAGCTGCCTGAAAAGCACCGCCTTGTCCTTCAGGGAGACGGTGCTTATTTTATGGAGCCGGTCCATTATGGACTCCCTCTCCTTCTGGGTGGTGTTCTCGAAGGAGAGGGGTACCAGTCCGCGCTGCCTTATTATGGCTGCCGCCTGTTCCTGGCTCTCGGCGGCCATGAATCCGCTTACGGTATCTCCCTTGGGGTTGCGCGCCTTGTACTTGAACCTCAAATTACCGTCCTCCGCCCTTAAAAAATAGCCCTGCAGGCTGCCGCAGGGCTCCACTGCTCAACGGCGGCCCGGCTGTCCTTCCCTCTATAGGTTTTGGGGCCCGCTGCTTTGCGTTACCGCCTCTCGACGGTTTTGCCTTTAACTTTTTGCAGCAACATTTATCTTTGATGTTGTTATCTGTAACTTCATAATAGGAAGACAAAACGTAAAAGTCAATATGCCGCATTATACTGCTAAAAGGGAGATTCAAAGACCAGCCTTTCCAGGTCTTTGGGGTCGTGGGCCCGGGCCTTGGCGGTGTCGAAGGGGATTATGCCGTCACGGACCAGGCGCCCCAGGTCCTGGTCCATGGTGTGCATGCCGAAGGACGATCCGGTCTGCATGATGCTCGTCATCTGCGAGACCTTGGCCTCCCGGATGAGGTTCCTTATGGCAGGCGTCGCGAACATCAGGTCCGTGGCAACTACACGGCCCCCCCCGGGAACGGGGATGAGCTGCTGGGTGCATACTCCTATCAGGACTGTGCTAAGCTGCTGCCTGATCTGCTGCTGCTGGTGCGGCGGGAAGACGTCGATGATACGGTCCACGGTCTGGGCGGCGCTCTGGGTGTGAAGGGTGGCGAAGACCAGGTGCCCCGTCTCCGCCGCTGTCACCGCCGCGGAGATCGTCTCGAGGTCACGCATTTCCCCGATGAGTATCACGTCGGGGTCCTGCCTGAGGACCCGCTTCAGGGCCTCGGAGAAGCTCCTGGTGTCGGCCCCGACCTCCCTCTGGTGTATTACTGCCATCTCCGAGGAGTACATGTACTCTATGGGGTCCTCTATGGTCACTATGTGGCACGGCCGGGTGAGGTTGATCTCCTGGATCAGGGAGGCAAGGGTGGTGCTCTTGCCGCTTCCCGTGGGCCCGGTGACCATGAAAAGCCCCCTGTGTTTCTTCGTTACCTCCACTATGGGCTGGGGAAGTTTAAGGTCGTTGATCGTACGAATGCTCGTAGGTATCGTCCTGAGGGCTATCCCGGGGTTGCCCCTTTCATAAAAGCAGTTGCCCCGGAAACGGGAACTCTCTCCCGTAGGCCCGGTGAAGGTAAAACTGAAATCTATCTCGAGGCTTTCCTCGAAATCCTCTATCTGCTTTCTTGTCAGGACCTCTCCGATCATGGCTCTAACGTCCTCGGCGGAAAGCATTCCGAAGGTCGATATGGAAACCAGGTCCCCGTCAACCCTCAGGGTCGGGTGAAGCCCGGTGCCGATGTGAATGTCAGTTCCGTTCTTTCTGAGGGCATCCGCCAGAACGTCCTGCAGAGAAGCGGCCATGTCTGTCCCCCCCAAGGTCGATATCTTCAGTTAAGGGTCACCTGGAGGACCTCCTCCAGGCTTGTGACCCCGTCGGTAACCTTTACCAGCCCCGAATCCCTCAGGGTCCTCATCCCTTTCCGGATGGCCTCCTGCTGGATACGGTGCCCCGCAGCCCCTTCGAGGATGAGGTTTTCGATATCCTCGTCGACCTTCATTATCTCGTAAATGCCCGACCTTCCCTTGTAGCCCGTACCCCTGCATATCTCGCAGCCAACTGGCTTGAAGGCAACCGTCCCTTTTGGAAGGCCAACATCTTCTGCGATGGAGTCGGGAAGTATGTATTCCTGTTTGCAGTGCTCACAGAGTTTTCGGACAAGCCTCTGGGCGATGACCGCAATTAGCGAGGACGAGACGAGGAACGGTGCAATTCCCATTTCGACCATCCTCACCGTTGCGCTGGGGGCATCGTTGGTGTGCAGCGTCGACAGCACCAGGTGTCCGGTAAGGGCGGCCCTCACGGCAAGCTGGGCCGTCTCAAGGTCCCTTATCTCACCGACCATTATCTTGTCAGGGTCCTGTCGAAGTATGGAACGAAGGGCTTCGCTGAAAGTCAGCCCGGCTTTCTCGTTGACCTGGATCTGGTTGATGCCCGTCATGGTGTATTCCACGGGGTCTTCAACGGTGATTATGTTAACCTCAGGCTTGCTGAGGCGCTCCAGTACCGAGTACAGGGAAGTGGTCTTGCCGCTCCCGGTAGGCCCGGTGACCAGAACGATACCGTAAGGAGTCCCGATTATCCTTTCCACCAGTTCACGGTCGGGCTGTTCCAGCCCGAGTTTTTCGAGGCCCACCATTGCGTTGGACTGGTCGAGAAGCCTGAGGACGACCTTCTCCCCGTATATGGTAGGGAGAGTGGATACACGGAGGTCTATGTTCTTGTTCAGGGTTTTTATCAGGATCCTTCCGTCCTGGGGGCGTCTCTTCTCGGAAATGTCTATGTTGGCCATGATCTTTATCCTGGAAGAGACAGCGGGGTGAAGTTTTCTCGTGAAATCTATGGCGTCGAAAAGGGATCCGTCGACCCTGTAGCGAACCCTTGTCACCTTTTCAAAGGGCTCGATATGGATGTCCGAGGCGGATTCCCTGACGGCCTGTTCCATGATGGAGTTCACAAGTTTGACTACCGGAGCGTCATCGGCGCTGGCGCCCTTGCCCTCACGGTCGAGGTCCATGGTGGAGCCGGAGGACTCGACCACTTCGACCATGGCATCATCAAGGGAACCCTGGACCTGGTAGAACTTGTCGAGGTCCCGGAAGATCTCCGTGGATGTGGCTATGCCCACTTCCACGTCCATGCCGGTAAGGATCCGAACCTCGTCGATGGCAAGCACGTTCAGTGGGTCGGCCATGGCGATCATGAGCCGGTTGTTGTCGAGGATCGCCAGCGGGACCAGTTCAAGCCTCCTGGCAACGTTCTCGGGCACAAGCCTCAGGGCCTCGCCCATGGGACGGTAGCGGGCAAGGGAGATAAGGGGTACCCTTAACTGCCTGCTGAGGACCTCGGCCAACTGGCGCTCCGATAGAAGCTGCTTGGAGACGAGGATCTCGCCGAGCCTCTTCTTGGAGTATTTCTGCTCCGAAAGGACCCTTTTAAGATCCTCATCGGAGATTAGTCCCATACTTACCAGAAGATCACCAAGACGAAACTGGATCTGGCCATTGGTCTCCTTTTCATCTGCCACGAACATCACCTCGAAAATGCGGTATGGCCTGTATCCATGGTATATACCTTAATTGGTTTTATATATCATACAACAAAAGCAAGGACAAGGGCGTAGGACGTTACGCGTAACTCGTGACGCGTGACTCGTAACTCGTGACTCGTAACTCGCAGGTTCA